>JAHFJF010000014.1 GCA_023245975.1 archaeon | reverse complement strand
TATCTCGAATATCAAGTATACCGGCTGCTTCTGCTCCTGATCATAGAAAAAGATATTTGCCAAATGCATCTTATCAGGATTTTCTATCGGATACCTTACATTGGAGCAGAATGGATCCAAAAAGTCCAAAATGTAAAACCTAGGACGTTTTTCTTTAATGAACTTCTCAAGCGCACCATTGTCCTCAATCCTTGAGAATGTCCTCTCTGTATAATATAATATCTGGACTGTCTGGCCGCAACCGACCAAAGGCTCCCCGGGAGAAGTGTACTGCTTTACCCATTCGCCGCCAAGCCTCTCCTGAATATAAGTGTCTTTCTTTGCCTGTATTATCTGATCTGCAAATGCCAATTGCGAATTAATGCTCATAACTATAACAACTAAAACTACTGCTAAAGAAATAAGATAATTGTGCTTAGCAATATATTCCTGCACTTTAAACAAACCTCTCCCAGCTATTGCAAGGTAAATCGGCATTGCGGGCAGCAAATACCTCGCCTCGTAATAGAAATTTGATAACATAACAACAAAGCCGAACATGAATGGAAGCACAAGGGCCCATAACAGGACATAATAATCGCGCTTAAGGCTTTCTGAACCTTCCTTGCCTTTAAGCATTATATCAAAGCCAATGAACAGCTCATAAAATAATAGCAGGCCCAATAAAAAGAAAAGGAATATGGGGCCTTTCAAGTAATAAGGGAATGCCATAAAAAATGAAAAGTATTCCTGCAGGTTCGCAGCCAGGGGGCGATTTGCTTCTACGCCAGAAACTACCTGCGGCCCAATCATGCTTGTTATTCTCGGATAAACCGTGCCATACTGAACCTGGTGGTAAATAGCCCAAGGAATGAATGCTATAACTGCTGCAACAGCAACACACCAAAATTTCTTATTTTTCAAGAACCTTAGTTTTTCAGTGGCTATAAGGTAGAAAAATACCATCACTGCAAAGAAACCCGTTGAATCGTAAGCGTAAACTCCATAACCAAACAATGCGCCTGCTGCATAAAGATATTTCCGGCCCATATCCTTTACATAGCCGCGATAAAAAAACAAGGCCAAGAGGCCAAAAAGAATTATTGCATATGTATCCATTGATATCCTTGCTGTCCAGAACAGATTTTCATGATATACTGCCATGAACAAAGCAGAAAACAAGCCGATTTTCTTGCCGTAGAATTCCTTTCCGATTACAAAAGCAAGATAAACTCCCCCAACTGAAACCAACAAGCTTAGAATCCTTATGAAATATTCTGTTGCACCCAGATAATAGAACAGACCCCAAATCCAAGGTATTGGCCTGGCTCTCCAAGGTGCAGCCTGTTCTGGCAGGCCTAGCCCAAAATGCTTTGCCAATGTTAAATAATCTGCCTCGTCCCACCATACCGCAGAATTTATTGTCAGGTATTTTAAGCGTATAATAAAGGCCCCAATCAGGATTATTAGAAGAATAAGGACAGCCTTCTTTTCAATAAAAGACTCAACCTTTTCTGAGAGCTTTTTATCTGATTCAGGCTTACTATCTTCCATTCGGGAAAACTAATTGTGTGTTTTTTAAATAACGTTTCTAAAAGAGAGAATAGTTTTATAAATACAATTGCCAAATCTCCCTCGAATGGATAAATTTTCTGTTATAATACCATCCTGGGACAGGAAAGACGACTTGAAGCTGGCATTGAGCAGCCTTGGTAAACAAGATTATCCTGATTTTGAAATAATTGTTGTAGACAATGGCAGCAAAGATGGCAGTGTTGAGCTTGTTGAAAAAGAGTTTCCAAAAGTAAAACTAATAAAAAATCCAAAAAACATGGGAACAAGCATTGCAAAAAACCAGGGCGTGGCCATATCCACCGGCAGCCTTGTACTTTTCCTAGACTCGGATATTGAGATGACTCATGACAAGTGCATAAGCAATATGGTAAAAATAATGTCTGAAAATCTAGAGATTGGGGCTTTAGGTGGGGAAGCATACAAGACGCCAAATGGAGTAATCACTAAACGAAAAGAAATAACCCCTAACTGCGAAACATCAACATACATAATGGAAACAGATAATTACCAATTATACGAATGCGGATATGTTGCAACATGCAACTGCATGATGAGAAAATCTGATCTTGAAAAATGCAATGGTTTCGACAATGACATTATCTATGCAGGAGAAGACAAGGAAATAGGATACAAGCTAAGAAAATTAGGATTAAAGAGCGTGGTTGATTCAAGGTGCCTTGTATATCATTACGTATCACAAAAATCAAGGGCGAGCAATTTCTATGCCTTCCATAAAAACAGGATTAAGATATTCATAAAGAATTATCCACTATACATACTGCCATTCCTGCCAATACTGGACATAGTAGAGGCAGCGAGTGCAAAGAAAATTGAAGAATTAAAACAAAATAACCGCGATATCACAAAGTGGGTTTCTGAAAATGAACAGAAAGTAAAAAAGACCAATACCCTAAAAAAAATAGCCATTGTCGGCACAAACTATTTTTGGTCATTGGCCAAGGCTTATGCATGGAATGCCATCTTTTTACCAGACACATTATTAGCAAGGATTAAAAACAGCAATAATATAGAAGAAGTAAGGAAAAAATGGCTGTAGCAACACAAATAGAGGAGAATGGGCTTAAGGTCTTGTCTGCATTGCCCAAGCCTTTGAGAAATGCAGGAATAAGGACAGCCAATAAATTTAGGGTAATGCAAATGAACAGGCTTAAGACGCCATTATACATAACCCTTTATGTCACAAACTACTGCAATGCAAAATGCGACCACTGCTTCTATTGGGAAGAGCTAAACACTGGCAAGCCGGAATTATCATTAGAAGAAATGAAACAAATTGCCAAATCATTGAAACATCCATTAAGGACAATAATGCTTACCGGCGGTGAGCCTTTTCTAAGGAAAGATATAGCCGACATAATAATCGCGTTCCATAAAATTAATGGCACAAGAAGGGTTACAATACCTTCGAATGGAATCAATACTGACAGGATTGTTAATGCTGTTAAGAAGGTCTTGGAAGAATGCCCAAAACTTTTCCTACATATACAAATATCAATAGACGGCCCAAGAGAAATGCATGACAAGTTCAGAAGAGTCCCTGGATGCTACGACAAGGCTACAGAATCACTTCGGCAATTACTCGCGATAAAAAAGGCAAACAAAAATCTTGCATGCTCAGTAATGACAACCGTATGCAACGCAAATTTCGAGCTGATACCAGACTTTGTCAAACTAATCAAGACTGAATTTCCAGAAGCAATGCACAAATTCAATATACTAAGGGGTTCGCATCTTGGGACATATGGGGTTCCAGAAGATGTAGCAAGTACACTTGATGCTGACCTGAAAAAGGTTGATTCCATTCCACCAGAAAAACTTGAAGAACTATTCAAGAATGTAATTGGAGAGGTAAGCAAAAACAAGGATAAAATATGGCAGAATTTCCAGAAATTAAAGTGGCAATATTCAATAGAAATGCTAAAGACAGAGAAAAGGATATTCGACTGCACAGCCGGGAGAACCTTTGGAGTAATATACCCAAATGGCGGCGTTTCTGTATGCGAGCCGACAAAGCAATTCGCCAATCTTCATGATTTCAATATGGATTTCTCGGAATTGTGGAAATCACAATATGCCAACCATATGAGGGCGAAGACAAGAGACTGCAACTGCATACACCCTTGCAATATGCTTGATTCAATGGGCTACGATACAAACACGATAATAAAAGCAACTGAAGTGGAAAAGACGAATACGCCATTTGCAGTAACAAGCACAAACAATGTCATTGCATAAATTCTAACTTACTGAAAGGAGTGCTACGCCAAATACTATCAACAGGATACTCATCCACCTAACCCTTGACACATGCTCCTTGAAAAAAAACTTTGACAAAATTGCAACAATTACAAAATTAAGGCTGACCATCGGGTATGCATAGCTTAATTCCACTTTTGAAAGCACTGCAATCCACAATAAAGTAGATGCAGCATAGGTAATCGAACCTATAAAGACAAACTTGTTTGTATAAATCTTTATTATTGTAGGAAACAAATTCCTAAATGACAATGAAATCCTATTATGCTCCATGCCCATTTTCAATAAAATCTGCGCAATTGATCCTAATAATATATCAACAAGAAGAACTACCTTAAGCAGAAGGAGACTCATTTTTCCCCCCCATTTAACGAAAGTATTGCAACGCCTAAAATTATTATCAGTATCCCAAAAAACCTCGTAAGGCTAAGATGCTCTTTAAATAAAATTATTGATGCTATAGCAACAGTTGCATAACCTATGCTAAGCAGCGGATATGCAAAACTAAGCTCGGCCCTTGATAAGGCCGTCAGCCATAAGATAGAGCTTAAAGCAAATAATGTTATTCCTAAAACAATTAATGGACTTGTAACAACCTTGTGCGTAGTTTCAGATAAATGCGCTAAATCAAAATGCAATTCTCCAAGATTGATTAAGCCCTGCTTAAGCATAAGCTGCCCTGCTGCCACAAATAATACTGATAGGAGTATGAAATAGATTGTTTTCATTTTAGAATAATTTAACAAGCTCATTTAAATAGTTTAGGATTTTTTATATTATTCAAGATAAAAAGGCAACCATGGATGACTACGAAAGATTATCTAAGTATTGGGATTTAAATCCTCAAGAAGAATCAAAACTGCGTGAATTCCCAATTAAAGAGATACTATCAATACAATTACAGCTAGAACAAGTATTAAAAAAAGAATCAATCCCTGATTATATCAGAAGAAAAATTCCGGTTTGTGAAAACAAAACCATACTGGAACTAATATTAGAGGGAAATGGCCTTGAAGTTATAAAAGCATTTGAAGCTATAGAAAAATTATATCACGTTTTAAGGTATCAGGGGTAAATACCAAAATAACATTTAAATAGCTGATGGAATGGTGTATAACGATGAAGATTGACCTTATTTTAAATGAGAATGCTGGAAAGGGCAAAGGATTTGATGAAGCTTTTATAGTAAAATATAGAAACGAGAATGCAAAACCAACAAATGAAATCTGGATTGCTTATTGCAAGGACGAGAAAGAGATTAGAAAAGCTGCCGAGAACAAGCATGTGGATGTTATTTTGGGGCTTGAAGAAGCTGAAAGAAGAGACTCACTTCATGGGAAAAATTCTGGATTAAATGAAGTTATATGCAATCTTGCCAAAAAAAACAACATCGCATTGGGATTTTCATTCGGCAAGATATTACATTCTAATAATAAAGCAATGCTTCTTGGACGCATGATGCAAAATGTTGAGTTTTGCAGGAAATATAAAGTGAGAATGCTATTAGCATCATTTGCTGAAAGCAAATGGGATGTCAGAAGTTATAATGAATTATTTTCATTTGGATCGGCATTAGGCATGACTCCGAAAGAGGTTAAAGACTCTTTGGAAATGGCAGCCTTGATACTTAAAGAAAAAAAGGAAGAAAAGCTGCCTGCTGGAACAAGGCTAGTAAAGTAATATGGAAACTATAAGCATATTGGCAAAAACCAGCCAGAGAAAAAACTTTCTTGAATTCGATGAAGAAAGAGGATTATATATTGTAAGCGTAAAATCGCCGCCAGAAAACAACAAGGCAAACATGGAGATAATAAAGCTAGTCTCAAAGAGATTCGGAAAACAAGCAAGGATAATATCCGGAAAAACTAGCAAGAAAAAACTTATCGGCTTATTCTGAAGGACAATATGCTCTCGCATTTCTCCTGAATAACATCACCTGAATTAGCATCGATTCTTATGTTCATTATATTGAATGCAGAAGTCAAGAGAGTTATATTCCATACTGCTTTATCATCCATCTCCTGAAGTATAACTATCTCCTTATTTATTGATTCGTTTGGCAACTTCTTTTTAATCAGAGTGCCAGCCCTGGACATAGCATCATTAAACCCAACCTTGACCAATCCCAATTTTAGCTTCTTGGGATACGTGCCCTTGCTGAAAATCTCCTGGTCTTTCTGGACAGCAATTGACTTGCCCATCTGGAAGCTTGTCATCTTGCCTGATTTCATAGAATAGAAATCAAACTGCCATGATGCATCTTGCAAGCCAGACTTGCCCATCTGGAAACAAGAGGCAAGATAATTATCTGGATTCTTTTTTATATATTCCTTAAAATGCACCGAAGATTTCAGGCGTTTCATCTCGTTAGCTATTTTAGCCATGAACATATAGAAAAAAACCAGTAATTATATACCTTTTTGTTGACTGCCATAACAAAAAGCCCTTTTTTACCCCTAAAGAAAGGAAATAATAGAAAAGGTTAAAAACACCCCAAAAATCTCCCCTTATGATGACAGGGACGATTGTATTGATAGGGGGGGGCGAGATTGTAAACAGGGGTTCTGCCGAGATAGACAGGTATGTTATGTCATTGGCAGGAAAAAGGCCAACTGTAGCCTTCATTCCAGCTGCCTCTAATGATGATACGGAATATGTAAGATCCTTTACTACCTACTGCAAAAGCATTGGCGGTGGTGATATATTGCCAATATTATTATCAAAAGAAAGCGCTCAATCTGTTAGAAAAAAGATACAGCAGTCACAAATTGTATACCTAGGCATGGGCGAACCTAAAAACCTGATAAATGCAATAAAAAAGAAAGGTTTCGCTGATGAGCTCATGGATGCTCTTGAAGAGGGAAAAATAATTGCTGGAATAAGTGGGGGGGCGGTATCTGTATGCAAAGACTGCCTTGTAACGAAAGAACCCAAAAGGACAAAAACATCAATAATGCAGGGTATCGGATTGACCCAGGTCTGCGCTGAAACAAATTATACTGGCCAAAATGACAAAGCATTGGCAGCATTATCAAAAAAGCTTGGAAGAGTGTATGCCATACCGCAAGGAAATGGAATTGCAATAAGAGGTGGAAATATAACCATGATCGGCGATTCTGCAAAGATAGCAATATTTGAAAAGGGAGCAAAGATAACTGCGCTCACTTCACTGAAGAGGCCTTTCTAAAGCTTTATCTCTAATTCTCTACCTTTTATGTTAGAAGTAATTAAAGATAAGAAATCATTTGGCTTTACTCCAAATTTTACCTTGCCATCTAATGTCCTTACTGCCAATGTCTTGTTGTCTACTTCCTTGTCTCCGATTGTGACCATCAAAGGAATATTATCCAACTGCGCATCCCTGACTTTCTTTGGGATTGTCTCCAGCCTTGAATCAAGCTCTACCCTGACATTAGCTTTTTTAAGCTGGGACTGTACTTCTTCTGCAAATTTGACGGCACGATCAGTAACTGTAAGTAATCTTACCTGCACCGGAGAAAGCCACAATGGGAATTTTCCTGCAAAGTGCTCAGTCATGACTCCGATAAACCTTTCTAAGCTCCCGAATATTGCCCTATGTATCATTACCGGAGTATGCTTTTTACCGTCTTTTCCTTCATAGGTTACTTCAAATCTCTTTGGAAGGTTGAAATCTAATTGTATCGTTGCTAATTGCCAAGTCCTTCCTATCGCATCTTTCACCTTGAAATCTATCTTTGGGCCGTAGAATGCACCTTCGCCCTTTGCTACCGTATATTTCATTTTATTTTTATCTAAAGCAGAGGCAAGCGCCTTTTCTGCATTTTCCCAGAGTTTCGGCTCTCCTAATGCTTTTTCCGGCATTGTGCTTAACACTGTATCAAATGTGAAACCGAAGACTTCAACATAAACATGCTTGACAAAGTCAATGCATCTGCCTATCTCTTCCTGCACCTGTTCCTCCGCAACAAAAATATGGGCATCATCCTGTGAGAATTTCCTTGTCCTTGTCAATCCGCCTAATGCCCCCTTAACTTCGTTCCTATGCAGTGAGGCAAAATCTGCTACACGCCATGGCAAATCCTTGTAGCTCCTTAATTTAAGCTTGTAGATTAATAAGTGTGAAGGACAGTTCATTGGCTTTATGCCAAAATCCCTGTTATCAACCTTTAATGTGAACATATCATTTCGATAATGCTCCCAATGCCCGGAAGTTTCCCATAATGACTTGTCATATAACAAAGGCGTAATTACTTCTTCATAATCTCTCTTTACATATTCTTCCCTGATGAATTTCAATAATTCGTTGTATACTACTGCCCCTTTTGGAAGGAAAAAGACTGCACCAGGACTCTCTTCCATAAACGTGAATAATTCTAACTCTTTCCCTAATCTCCTGTGGTCTCTTTTCTCTGCTTCTTCTAATCTTTTTAGGTAAGATTCTAGTTCTTCCTTGGTTGGCCAACAAGTGCCATAAATCCTCTGCATCTGTTCCTTGGACTGGTCCCCTTTCCAGTATGCTCCTGAAACTTTCAATAATCTGAATGCTTTAACCTTGGCAGTATAATTAACATGGGGGCCGCGGCATAGGTCAACAAAGTTGCCTTGCTTATAGAAAGTTGGCCTTATGCCTTTTTTAGATAAGTCTTCCAACAATTCCTTCTTGAATGGCTCTGATTTTTTTAATGCATTAATTTCCTTTTCATTTAATTCAACTTTTTCTATTTTCAAGTTCTGTTTTGAGATCTCTTTCATCTTTTCTTCTAGTTTTTTTAAATCTTCATTAGTGAAAGGCTCTTTCCTGCCGAAATCATAAAAGAAACCATCTTCTATTACTGGACCTATGCCTAATTTTGTATCAGGAAATAATTCTTTTACCGCTTGTGCCAAAACATGAGCTGCTGAATGCCTTAATTTTTCTAAATCATTCATTTCTGCCTTATTCTCTTCCATAGGGCAAGAGTTACTTCTTTTTGATTTAAATATTTATGCCATTGTTTTGAAGCAGGCAATCATTATCAGATAGTCCCTCTAACAGTAAGATATAAATAGAACAAACACCGTATTTTAATCTATGAAAAGAGTGGTGATGTTGCTGTTAGCGAGCATTCTTTTATCATCATATTCATTTGCATTAGTGCAAGTTGACGGCCCAACAAGAAGCGTCTATAATGTTGGGGACAAATTCCCGCTATCTGGATATATTGTAGAAGACAGTGATGTTTCTGGATTCCTTAAGATTGCTGTAAAATGCGGCCCGCAAGAATTTCCTCTGCAGCTTGTTCCAGCATCGCTAAAATCAGGCACACAAAAAACTTTCCAAGAGCTTGGTGTTCCACAAATAACCATCTCATCAGCAATGAACGGCCAATGCCTCGTTTCTCTCTCTTTGGTTTCTGGCAATAAGACATACAGCTCAGGGGAATCAAAACTATTCGAGGCGACCAAAGCACTAGAAGGAAGCTTCATGGCTGAAGAGCCAAGAGTGCAGACAGGCCAACCGTTAGAGATTACAGGCACCATACTGAAAATGGACGGCTCTGGCGCAAATGGAATAGCAGAAATATATTTCACACAAAATGACCAGAAATTCCTGATAGATAACACACCTTTTAATGATGGCCTCTTCAATTATACATACCAAACAAGGGCAATTACCCCAGGGGCATATTCAATAGACATAATCGCAAGAGACAATTTCGGCAATGAAATGGCATTCAGCAATGCAGCAACGTTTTTTCTATCAAACAAGCTGGAAGTAAGGGTAAGGGCTGACAAGGCAGTAGCATTGCCGGGTGAAACAGTTAAGCTAACCGGAGAAGTAAAGACAGTATTGAATAAAGCACCTGAAGGCGCTTCTCTAGAGCTTGTACTTGATGCAATCAGAATGCCAGTTGCATTAAAAGACGGCTCATTCGAAACAGAACTAAAATTGCCAGGCAATATAAAATCAGGAAAGCATGACATAACAGTAAATGCAGTAGACAATTCCGGCAATTCAGGGAGTGATGGCGCAAAAATTGAGATAACCCCTGTAGCTACCACTTTAACAGTAATAACTGACAAGCAAAATTACCTGCCAAAAGATAATCTTGGATTAACTGCAAACTTATATGACCAGGGCTCAGATCAGATAAATACATTTGTAAATTTAGATATAACAGACCCTGAAGGAGAAAAAAGGTCTACGACTGAGATTCAAACAAACAAGCTAGAAACGTTTAGAGTTCCAGAATTCGCAGCTCCGGGGCAGTGGAAGCTAAAAGCAAGCATAAAAACACTATCAAATGAAGCGTCCTTCAGCCTACTCGAAGTCAAAAAACTTGATGCTAAAGTAAGTGGAGAGACTTTATACCTCAGAAATATAGGAAATGTCAAGCATGCAGGAAAGATAACTATACTAATGGATAAAGGCAGAGAGCAGTTCCCAGTAATTTATAGAAAAAGCCTTATGCCAAATGAGACCGTAGCCTTACAATTGAATAATTACGCTCCAAATGGAGAATATACGGTAACCTTGCAGCTGCCAAAAGAAACTACTATCGCAAATGAAGAGCCATTGTCTGTAAAGATAGAAAATGGAAAAAAACTCCTTAACCTAAATGCATTTTTTGCAGTTCTTGTTGCTGCCTTGGTTTTCGTATTATTATACATGTCCTTGCTTAAGCCTTCTCCCAGGCACAAATTTGAGAGAAAAACTAGATACGAGCCTGACTTCAAGATGCCAGGAGACAGGCCAAGAAGGCGTGCTGAAAGTGTTCAAAGAGAAGAGAAGCCAAAGGATGACCTTTCAGATTTCAGGGAGAGAATATTGAGGGATATAAGGAAGACAGAAGAGAATGCTTCAAAGACTTTTAGAAACAAGAGGGGCGGTCTTGGACCTGGCAGTAATTCTGGCGGAAGCGCATTCGCTAATATGTTCGGCTAAGCTTTACCGATAAATGCAACATCATTCAGGCAATCGTATTCCTTCACTTTAAACGAATCAAGGATTTTCTTCCTTATTTCGTCAAACTTGGATGACTTTTTTAGCAATGTTATTGCGATAGGAGAATTCTTCTTAACTACTCGCCTAATTTGTTCGATTGCCTTGTCAACATCAAAATGGTGAATTGCTGTCAGGCAAATCATAGAACTGAAAGTATTATCCTTGAATGGCAATGACTCTGCACTCGCCTTGACCTTTGTGCCAGAGCCTTTAGACAGCATCTCAGCTGATGGATCCACTGAAATTGTTTTAATCTTGAAATACATGACGCAAATACAAGTGCCTGCGCCCAGATCCAGCATTACCTTCTTTGGCTTGAAATATTTGGCAATTATTTCTAGCTTCTTTTTTTGCTCTTCCAAATATAATCCATCATAGCCTTCTGATATCTGATCGTAATAATCTGCCATGAAACAACGAAAAACTATAATATACTTTTAAACCTAATGGGCATCTGCCAACATTGAGAAAAAGCTTATATACCAATAAAACGTATTAAAATCAATGGTTCTTGAATCACTGATAACGCCAAAAGGTGCTGAAAGACATCCATTGACAATGTTTCTTTTCGGAATGCTATATTCTTCAATAGCCATCTTTCTGGGATTATGGATATTCAGGGATCAGGCAAGCCTCATTGTTGTATTCCTTACTGTATTTGCATGCATCCCACTAATGGTAAGGACAATGAAATTTGAGGAGAAAAAAGACCTGATGCTAAAGAAGGAAGCTTCCATGCTTTTACATCATGAAAAAGCAATGAAATTCTTCATATTCCTATTTCTAGGCATTGTCTTTGGTTATTCGTTATGGTTCCTGTTATTGCCGCCAACTATAGTACAGTCATTGTTCTCTGTACAATTAGCAACGATAAATGCGATAAACAACAAAGTAACCGGAGATGCAGCTTCAGCATCGCTACTTCTCGGTATAATTGCAAACAACCTTAAAGTGCTGTTGTTCTGCCTATTCTTTTCATTCTTCTATGGGGCAGGGGCAATATTCATTTTGACATGGAACGCTTCAGTAATTGCAGCCGCTATCGGCTCATTCGTAAGAAATAACATCGGAGAATACGCCAGCCAGATTGGCCTGATAAAAGTTGCAGGTTACATGCATATATTCTCTTTAGGATTACTAAGATACCTTACACATGGCATATTCGAAATCTTAGCATATTTCATTGCAGGGATAGCAGGGGGAATAATATCTGTTGCTGTATTGAGGCATAACCTTTTCGATCCTGATTTTAACAAAGTCCTAAAGGATGCCGGATGGCTAGTCTTGCTTGCCCTGATAGTACTCTTTCTAGCAGGTCTTACTGAAGTATATGTAACACCTGGCCTGATAACAACTGTCCTATAAGCATCCGTAATCTTTTTATACGCTAATGGAAAATAGCTAACAAATGGCCGCCCCAAATATAACAATATCAAACCCATTAATTATAATATCAATAATCGTAAGTTTTGCAAGCTGTTTCTTAATGTTGCCGTATTGGATAAGAAGGGCAAAAAAAACAGGCCTGACTGGCAAAGATATGAACAAAAAGGACAAGCCAGAAGTTGCAGAACTTGGCGGCGTCGTAGTCATTGCAGGATTCCTGCTTGGAGTATTAGTGTATCTTGCCATAGACACTTTCTATCTTAAACACAGCTCAATTGAAATGCAGCTAAACAGGGACTTGAAGATTGCAGCTGGATTGCTGACATTAATGATAATAACAATAATTGGCCTTGTTGATGATATATTAGGATGGAAAATTGGATTAAGGCAGTGGCAGAAACCAATACTTGCAGCTTTTGCGGCATTGCCATTGATGGTTGTAAATTCCGGAACTTCACAGATAGCACTGCCATTAATTGGTGTAATAGATGTAGGGATATTGTTTCCACTGATTGTAATACCCATCGCCATAAGCGGAGCATCAAATGCATTCAACATGCTTGCTGGTTATAATGGGATAGAAGCAGGCATGGGAATAATAATATTGTCAGCTTTAGGCTACAGGGCATGGGCAAACGACATTGGCTGGGTTGCAATAATGGCTGGCTGCATGGTGGCTGCATTGATTGCATTTTATTTTTATAACAAATATCCTGCAAAAATATTTCCGGGAGACACAATGACTTATTCCGTAGGGGCATCAATAGCGATAATAGCCATACTAGGAAACATAGAAAGACTGGCATTGTTCCTGTTCATACCATACTTCTTAGAGTTTATCCTTAAATTCCGCGGGCTGATGCAAAAAGAAAGCTTTGCAATTCCAAACGAGGATAACAGCCTAAGAAAGCCTTACGAGAAATTCTATGGGATTGAGCATGTCGTAATAGGCCTATTAACAAAAATCAAGAAAAAAGCTTTTGAAAAAGAAGTTGTTTATACCATCTTTGCATTTGAGGCAGTAATAGCGGTGATAGGGCTTTCAATATGGTAAAAATACTAATTGTAAATGCTGATGATTTCGGCATGAGCGAAAGCATCTGCAATGGAATTGAGCATTGCCACAAGAATGGAATTGTAACAAGCACCAGCCTGATGTCCAATATGCCATTATTAGATTTGGCAGCCGAGATAGCAGAACGAAATAAGAATTTAGGGGTGGGGCTGCACATAAACTTAAGCTTGAGCAAGCCACTGACAAATTTCAGCAATGGGACAATGACAAATTCTAATATCATAAAAGCACTTCTTGGAAGAATCAAAAAAGAAGATGCGCAAAACGAGATTGAAGCTCAGATGCAGGCTGCATTTGATTCAGGGATTAAACTAACGCATGTAGACGGCCACAAGCACATACACGTCATGCCAAAAATAATAGATGCTGTTATCGATTCTGCAAAATCGTTTGGAATAAGAAGAATAAGGCTGCCTTTGGAAGCGTATAGCACTAAATACAGCCTAAAGCAGACACCTAAGGCGAAACTGCTCAGATATCTCTCATTAAAAGCCAAAAAAAAGATAGAAAATGCAGGACTAAAACATAGTGATTTTTTCTATGGTATAAGCGAGACAGGAAGCCTTGACGAGGAAAAG
>JAHFJF010000096.1 GCA_023245975.1 archaeon | reverse complement strand
ACAGGGGAGGCAATAGTTGAAAGTGAAAATAAGGGGAAGACTATTTTATGGTCCATAATATCCATCCTGGGATTGTTAACAATTGCAGAATTAATAAATTCTATTGCTAAATTCTATAGGGCAAAAAAATAATTTTATATTCCTTTCCATTCTTTCAATGCAATCGCATATCTTTCCATTGAGCCTGTATCAAACCACTGCCCAGAAAAGGAATAGCCATATAATCTTTCAAGTTTGGCTATTTTAGGGAAAACATCATTTTCCATCATTGCATAGCCTTCAGGGACTATATCTAAGACTTCAGGCTCCAATATATACAACCCTGCATTTATCAATTTGGATGGCGGGTTTTTAGGCTTCTCTAAGAATTCCAATATCTTGCCGCCCTGCAATCGAGCAACGCCATAATCAGAAGGATTAGAGACAGTTGTTAAAGCAATAGTAGCCATTGAATTCTGTTCCCTGTGAAACAAGTACATGTCATGCAGGTCAATATTTTTCAGCTCATCAGAATTACATAAGACAAAAGTTCCTTTGATAAATTTCTTGGCTAACCTTAATGGCCCGGCTGTCCCTAAAGCTTCTTTTTCATTGACATAATTTATCTTGACGCCATATCGCAAGCCATCACCAAAATGCTCCCTTATTTTCTCCCCTTTATATCCTAAGGAAATAATTATGTGATCAATTCCATATTTCTTTAGCAATTCTATTGTATGCTGCAATATCGGCTTTCCCTGTAATGGTATCAATGGCTTTGGAATTTCATCTGTTATTGGCTTCATCCTTGTCCCTTTTCCGCCGGCAAGTATCAACGCCGTTTTGATTGCATCACTGTTCAATGCGCGCATTAGAAGTAATTCGGCTGCCTGGCTCCTGTTTTTAACCTTAAACCCATCTATGGTATTATCCAGTTTCTTTAAAATGTCAGCTTCTATCGTAAAAGTTACTCTTTCTTTCATTTAACCAAGTATTATTACGCCCGCTTTAAATATTTTATCTTACTAAGTATGATTTAAGGTTTAGCAAACTATTTAAGAAGATTTTTCAGGTATAATCTAAATGAGTAACGATGGCACTTTAAGAAAAATAGGTAAAGGGGCATTTGTTTTTATTCTGGGTCTTGCATTCTCAAAGTTATTTGGCATTTTCTACAAGGCATTAGTGGCAAGGACAGGGCCTTATAATTACGGGGTATTATCTCTAGGAATAGGCATTTTCGGTTTCTTCAGCATGATAGCTACAATGGGATTGGATTTAGGCGTAACGAAATATGTAGCTTATTACCGCCAGAAGATTGATGATCAGAGAATAAAGGGAATAATTACTTCTGCAATGAAGCTAGCATTTACATTTTCCCTTATTTTGTCAGTTATAGGATTTTTTCTGGCAGAAACAATCGCAGTAAGAATATTCCATAATAAGGATCTTGTTATAGTCTTAAGGATACTGCTGCTTATAATTCCATTTGATGCGTTAAGGAAGATATTCATCAGTACTACAAAGGCATTCCAATATGTTAAATTTGAAACATATTCAAGAGACCTTATAGAAAACTTAGTCAAGCTCGGAGTAACAATCGTAGTATTATTAATTGGGGCTAGCGTTGCCGGACTCTCTGTTGCGTTTGCTTCCGGAATCATTGCAAGCTTCATTGCTTCTGTTTATTTCATGGAAAGAAAGGTATTTCCTGTCTTCAGGACAAAGATAGTTTCAGTAAAGCAATATAATGAGCTATTAACATATTCATGGCCATTGCTTTTCACATCGCTGCTATTTCTTTTAAGCTTATGGACCGACAGTTTTCTTATTGGCTATTTCAAGGATGCATCAGTTGTTGGAAAGTTCAATGCGGCAGGGCCGATTGCATTCTTGGTTTATTTTTTGCCGCAGGCATTGATGGCAATATTTTTGCCAATAATTACAGACCTGAAGGCAAGTGGGGACAAAGAAACTTTAGAAAGCACTTACAAGACAATCACAAGGTGGATTTTCATTTCTGGATTGATGGTGGTTGCAGCAATAGCTATTTTCAACAAAAATTTGATAATGTTCGTATTTGGCGATAAATACATTGAAGCAAGCATTCCATTAATAATCCTAGCAGTCGGTTATTTTGTCAATTCATACATATTCACTGCACAAAGGCTTCTTATGGCATTTGATAAGACACGGCTTATTTTCGCAGACACTATCGTATCATTTGCAGTAAATATCCTGCTTGCTTCATGGCTCATCCCGAAGTATGGCATGATTGGGGCTGCGACCGCAACTGCGTCTTCATTCGCGATGCTCAGTATTATAACAATGATACAATCCAAGCTAATAATAAAAATTAAGACCTTAGAGAAATGGTATGTGTTTCAGGCAATCCCAGTTATTGCAACGACCTCTCTAATATTCTACTTTAGAAGTTATTTTCAGGGTTTGTATTTCATCCTGGGGATATTGCTTATACCTATGATATCATTAATCATAATATATCTGACAAAAGGCTACAGTGATATCGAAAAGAGGCTGATAATTGACGCAATTGGAAAATTAAAGAAGCCTTGATAATCTTTATAAACACATTCTCAGTTGAAGGTTTTATGGGTGAATCCAAGCTTGTATTGAACAAAGACTTCCTTACTGAAAAGGCAAATGTTACCGAGATGAACTATCGTGACAAGAGCCTGGAAGAATATCAAGATTACATAAATAATTTCTATGCACATGCAAGGGATGGAAAACTGGAATATCTTCCATTCATAAATAAAAGGATTAAAGTAAAAGGCAAGGTAATAGAATTGGGTGCTGGCATTTGCTGGCTTAGCTCAGAACTTTCAAAGATTAAAGATGTAAATGAGGTCTATTCTTTAGAATTCTCGGAATACCTATTAAAGGACATCGCTCCAGGAATAATGAAAAAGCTCAATGCCGAAGAAGAAAAAATCACAAGAGTACAGGGTGATTTTAATTCACTGCCTTTTGAGGAGAATAAATTTGATTTTGCTTTTATTGATGCAGCATTGCATCATGCAACAGACTTAAGCCACATGCTAAAAGAAATTAAGAGGGTCCTAAAGCCCGGCGGAATTATCATTGCAATTCGTGAGCCTGTATTGCCAACATGGCGCCCATGGTGCAAGGATAAGTTTGGAGAGCATGATAAGGCAAATGGAATAACTGAGAATATTTATTCATTAAAAGAATGGAGAATATATTTCAATTCTGCAGGCTTAGAAACTAAGATGATACCCTTCATGCCAAAATCTACATTATACAGGAGATTGCTGCAGCCATTAATGATTTTTAATAACCAGCTATTGGGTCATTTCATAATGGTAGCCAAGAAGCCATTTTAGCTTGGAATATTTAAGTAATTTTGATTTGTATTTCTAGGTAAACTGCTATACATTGATTCAACAATT
>JAHFJF010000095.1 GCA_023245975.1 archaeon | reverse complement strand
GAGAGTAAACACAGAAAATCCAGGATGGGCTAAGGACAATATATTGCTAATGGGCCCAACAGGATGCGGCAAGACACTATTAGCCAGTACAATGGCTAAAATTCTTGATCTTCCATTCGTAAAAGGCGATTGCTCACTGCTTACAGAAGAAGGCTATGTTGGCGATACGGCAACAGAAGTATTGAAAACCCTTTATTTTGTTGCAGAACGTGAAAAAAAAGATACCAACAAAGGAATAATCTATCTTGATGAGATAGACAAGATTGCAGTATCCGAAAGCTGGGGTAGAGATGTTCGTGGCAGGGGAGTTCAGCAACCATTGCTTACCATGATAGAAGGGAATCAGTATCGGCTGCATACAAACCATAATAAGCCAGATGATAGAATAATAGAAATTGATACGACAAACATCCTATTCATTGCAGGAGGCTCATTTGCAGGAGATTCAAGCAAGAAAAGTCTTTACGATATAATTAATGATCGATTAGATAAAAGAAAAGAGATAGGCTTTGGAAGGCAAGAACTTAAGAAAAAAGAAGAAACAGAAACATCTTCGCCAAATGTAGAAGACTTGATAATGTTTGGTTTCATTCCGGAATTAATCGGTAGATTCTCTGTGCGAAGCATGCTTAAGGAACTTACAGAAGAGCAGCTAGCAGAGATTATAGTAAAACCAGAGAATTCTATTTTGAAAGAAAAGCAGGCTTATTTCAGAACGCATGAATCAAATTTGGAAATAACAGAAGATGCAATAAAATTCATCGCTTCTGAGGCAAAGAAGAGCCAAGAAGGCGCACGTGGATTGCGTGATATATTAAACAAGATTCTTCTTGATTTAGAATATGAACTGCCCAGCAAAAAAGAAGAATTTGTAGTGATAACAAAGAAGAATGCAATGGAAATACTTAAGAAATAGTTTAGCCTAATTTCTTTTCTAAGCCAGTCACATGCATCAACTGCGTTTCTTCAACAATCTTTTTTAATCTTTCAGGCTTTTTTCCATATTTTAAGCCAGTACCTATTACTATGTATTCCCTTAATAATCCAAAAATAGCTTTTTCTCCAAAATATTCTCTGAATTCCACAACCTCATCATAATTTTTTGATTCTTTGCTAAATCTATTATAGGCAAGGCCCATAGCAAGCCAGAAGAAATGTACTACATCTATCCTTATAGTATGCTTTGTGATACCATATTCCTTAACATAAGACTGAAAATCTTTTTCTTCAGCAGCCGCTTCAAAAGCTAAATGGTCGTATAGTGAAGTGTTCCATGGCCTGCCATGCAGGCATAAGCTCTCCCACGCCTCGACAATTAGCTTTTTTACCATGCTCTCTCGCCAGACAGCTGGGCAAAGCTTAAATATTATTTGGTAGTTTTCGGCAACATGGCAAATTCCGGTGGCTACTTATCAAATCTTGCAGCTTTTATTTTAAAGGGTTTCAGGCATCACTCGGTAAAAGAATATTATAATGCATCCGCTGTTAATTATGATGCAGCAATGAAAAGTCAAGACGAGCTAGTGGAGATAATCATAAAATGCATGCCCGAATGTGAGAAAGCATTGGATATTGCTATGGGAACTGGTATCACTTCAGTGCATATGAAAAAAAAATGCAAAACCCTTGTTTCTCTAGATTTTTCAGACGGTATGATTTCAGAAGGTAGGAAAAAGCTAGGTCTTGAAGCGAATATAATCAAGGCTGATTTCTTGCACATTCCATTAAAAGATAATAGTGTTGAGGTTTCTGCTTGCACAGGCGCCATAAGGCATATTCCTGGATATTACTACGAGCAGTATTTTTCAGAGATATCACGGGTAACAAAGGAATGTTTCATCACAGAAGCAAGACGTTATACAGGCTTTGAAAAATTATTCTACAATGTTTACGGTTTTTGCATGGGGCTGCTTGGCCATAATGAACAGCCATTGAATTCTGACATGCATAAGCTTCGCAGGGCTCTCTCATCTAAAGGTTTTAGGGGGCAAGTTCTCCATCAATTAATGGGCAGTGATAGGAATTATATTCTGGCAGCCTTTAAGATGGAGGTGAAAGAAAAATGTCAATGTCCATAGTAAGATATTATCTCTGCACCGCAGTTCTTTATCTTTCCGGATGCGGTAATCCTCCAAGGCCATCACATCCAGAACAGCAATATACGGAAATGGATATGCAGCCTATTCTTGACAGGGCAAAAAATGCACAAATCGTTTCTTTCGGAGAGTATCATGCACTGGAAAAAAGATTATATCCATACATAACTCACGAGCTTGAAAGTCAGAGATTAACAGAAGATATCTTGCCAGGAATGTCATCATTGGGTTTTACGGATATAGTAATAGAGGGGCTATTCAGCGATGTCAATCAGGAAGAAATAGAATATTTTATGCAAAATGGCAGGGCAAGAAGAAATTCATTGCTTGAATTTAATTTAGGGGAATTCCCTGACCCGAATATAATGCAATTAATGAGTGCATTTAGGAGATACGGATTTGAAATTCATGCGGGTGGTATTTCATCAGAACAATACTTGTCTAGGATGCAAGTTGAATTGGCCTCAAAAAATAATGATGATCCGACAATTGCAGCCGCACTTTACGAATTAAACATCACTGAGATAGAAACTATAACAGAGAATATGAAAAGCACCATTGATTCCTTGGCATCTGAAGGAAGACGAGTCATTAGCTTCTCTGGTATAAAGCATAACAATTGCGACCCAAGAAGAGAAGTATTGTATGATGAGGTATTTGAAGCCCTTACTGATGAAAGGCGGGAAATATCTGTATCATTTGGGTCTGGATTATATCAGAAATATGGTAATAACTATCTGGAAGTAGACCTTGTTGCACCTGAAACTTTAGATACAATTGAAGTAAATGGGGCAATGGAAAGGATAGTAAATGAAATGGTTCCCTATGAATATATTCTCCTTTCAATAGTCTCTAGGGGGCATGGCTTAATAAGGTATCAAGGAGAAACAGAGAACAGAATCTTGACAATTTTTAATTTGTCTAGAAATAGAAATCATTAATCTCAGAATATCTCTGGAAATTAAAACCTTCGTCCCTTAAATTATAACACGAGTTGTCTAATTTATGCAGGCATGCAAGCCTTGAGAAGTTTATGAACCTGTCATTACCAACATCTATTGCAGCTAGGTCAATGGGCTTATTTCTCTGTCGGAGGCCGAAATATGTAGCAAGTGCACGCGCCAAGTAAAAACCACCCCTATTGGGTTCCCCTCCGGAAATATCAAAAACTGACATCTCATTGTATGGTGAAGAAGCAATAGCGAGCGCATCTAATTCGTCATCTCTTCTGACAAGCTCATTTACATAGCCCGAAAAGCATGAATTTGTTATAAATGCAATATTACCATGGAAATTTCTCAGCAGCAATGCTATCTCCTGTGGG
>JAHFJF010000094.1 GCA_023245975.1 archaeon | reverse complement strand
TATAGGCATGGTTTCATTTATTGTCACATTAACCTTGTAAACGCCATTGATTAATTGTGCTAAGCCTTCAAACAAAATATCACTCAGGAATGCAACCCCTCTCCAAATTCTTACAAAGACGGAGCTGATTGTGCTCAATGCATCATTGGCTACGGCACTGATAGTTATTATCTGGCCACGATAAGCTGGGCTTGTCGCATTAACAAGAATCCCAGTAACATTAGTAGCATTGACCCCGGTAACATTCGGCAATGTCTTGTCAAAGAAGAAGCTAAGGTTTGAAACGTTTTGATTTCCGAGCGAATCATTGCAAGTTACCAATACATAATTGCTTCCTTCAGGTGGCGTGAGATTTGCATACCAATTGTTTAAAATTGAAGGATTTCCTGTATTAACAACCATGGTTGTATTAGACCCGCCATTCAGAGAATAAACGCAAATGCTTGCACCTGCAGTTGTAGTGGCATTAATTGTAGCAAGGCTTGCATTCATACTTTTATTAAAGGGGTTGGTTATGTTTACCACCATCCTGAATCCATTTGAAATGTTCAGATAGACATTTAATCCGCCTTCATTGCACCTAAAAATATGGGAATTAGAAGTATCATTGACAGAGAATGCGCATTGGCCGTCAGCAAATGCCCCTGCCTGGACTGTTTTGGTATAATTTAATTTGGCATTATTAGAATTGATGCAAACATTGTAAGAAAAGCTGCCATTTGTAGAGACGTGGGAATTTGTGCCATTAACCATATCGAATATTTCCAAATAAGTACCATTGCATTCGCTTCCTAGTTCAGCATTAACAGCACCCCTTGTTAAATTGCTCTTGCAGGAGATTGTGTAGCTGTAACTTGTGAAGTTTGGGTATTCAGCATGGCTGTTATTGAAATCAAACATATTGAATACCGGAGTATATCCGGCTGGAATTCCCGGTCCTCCTGGTGGCTCCGAGGTGAAAGTGCAATTGATGTTCTGGGCTGAAGCAGTATGCAATATCACGGCTGCCGCTAATAATAACAATATAAGAATTCTCTTGGAAGATGCCAGCTTGAACATTTTAATTCAGCATCCTCCTGACGTGCCTTCCATCCCTGTATTCTACGCCATACTCGGCATTATTGTATGCATAAATTAACATGTGCTTGGGTCTTGAATTTATGATTAATGCCCCTCTTGAATTTCCTGAGACAGTTACATTCTCTACGTAAATTCCGGGAGAATTTGTTATCAATAAGCCAGTGCCAGGGCCGTTCATAATCATAACATTTGATATTGAAACTTCACTTACATTACCAATAGAAATCCCCAATTGGGTATTGTCTAGGACAATGTTTTCCAGCGTTACATTTTTTGTGTCATTAATCTCGATTCCTCTCCTGAATCCAGTAATCCTGCAATTCTTTATCTTTGCATTCTTCCCTGCAACAAATAATCCAATCCCATTACCCCTTATTTCCTTGAATTTGCAATCTATCTCAGAATCATTATTTATCTTGAAGCCGTTATCGCAAATAGAATCTTTATCAAGAACCATCTTGCCGCTAATCGCTGTACAGTTTGTGGCGTTAATTGCCGTAATACCTGCTGATGCAGAATACGAAAGGTTACCGAATGTTACAGATAAGCCAATTATATCTCCATTGAAACTTATTTTTCCGGTTGTTTGGCAAGAGTAGTTTTCTATATGAAGGCTTAATGAATGGTTCTCCAACTTTAATTTGTCGCAATCTATCTTAAGGTTTGGATTTGCGTTCGAATCAGAAATTACTTGAACCCTCAGATCATCCTTGCCTTCGGTTAATATTGCAGCATCGGAACTTAGGTTCTTTGAAATGCCCAATGCTTTTACATCAATTTCGAATGAAATTGAATTAGTAATGTTAGCGAATTGGACGAAGGCGATTCCATTAGTTAAATTTATCTCAACACCATTGGTTGTTGCAGTTATCGCATCGTAATTGCCAATGAAAACTTCAGCACTTACATTTGCATATGGCATCTCTGACTCTAATTTTACTTTTCTTAACCCGTTATAAGAGTCTATGCTGATGTTTATCGCTGGAGTCCGATATTTTGCAAAATAATTACCAGCTTCATCTGGCAAAATAACTGTTAAATTCTCTAAATTGGAGCTTAGGTTGACTGTAAGCTCACGGCTTCCATCTGATAAAGTAATATTGTAAGCTTGTCTGATCAAGATTAGATTTGCTTTTGATGCTCCCTTTGAAATCCTTGCATCCCATTCTACAGGAATTCCTGCAACTGCCTGCCCTTGTATAATTTCTATAGAAATTTCGCCAGTTACATTTATTGGCATAGTGGTTATGTTTTCTTGGGGTATTTCGGTTGTCTCATTTAATCCTGTTGCATTCTCTGGTTCAGTGAAGTTTATTTCATTAAATGGTGGTTCTATCAGCCCTTGATCAGTTCTTATTGTTATCTTTCTGCTGTCTATCAATTCCCCATCTGCAATTAAGTCAACGTAAACATCCCCAGTTAATTCAGGATTTACATTGCTCAGGTTTACAAAAATAGTATCATTTATTAGAAGCTCTAATGCTGGAATGTCAACTTGAGTCCCATTGGAACTAATCCTAACTATTGCATTTTGCCAAGAGCCATTATATTCAAACTCAACTATTTCTGCAGTAGAAAATCCAGTGTAATTGCTAAGAAAGAAAAATATCGGAAGTGATAATATGACGAGCAATAATGGGATAATAATGTGTGTTGTATTTTTTTTAGGCGCATCTGCTACTTTTTCTTCCAAAGGCTGATAATCCCTTATTAGCCGGCTTGCCTTATTTTTGTAATCATCATAATACTTGCCCCATTCTTCTTCTGTCTTATTGCCCAGATAATTATTCTTAAGAAATTCATATTCGGCATAGGTTATCCTATTCTCTGACAATTGGGACTCAAATACCTTTAATTTTTCTGTTATCGAGCGCTTTCTTGACTCTGCAAGCTTTATGTTTTTCCTTAATTTTTTAATTGCTCTAGAATCCTGGCTATTAAACCTAAGATTATTTGCATTATCTCCCCTCTTACTGAACAATCTTAAACCCCTTTTACTTACTAAAAATATCCATTTTTTAATTTATAAAACATCTTTTGACTAATTCATGACATAGTCATTGTGGCTTGACTAACTCAAGGCTGTTCTTTGAATTTGCGAAATCTTTATAATGGAATTGCCAAGATTATTTGCTATGGACTATTCAGAGATACTCTCTTCAATAAAGCCGACAGCAAAAGAGCATGAAAAAGTGATGAAGGCCGTCCAATCTGTAATGAAGAAGTTAAAAATGAAAAATGCAAAGCCACTGCTTGGCGGCTCAATAGCTAAAGGCACTTGGCTTAAAGGCAATAATGACATAGACATATATGTGAGGTTTTCTTCCAGCAATAACAATATTTCCGAGCAGCTACAGAATTCTTTAAAGAATTTCAAAGGTGTTAAAAAAGTTCATGGGAGTAGGGATT
>JAHFJF010000013.1 GCA_023245975.1 archaeon | reverse complement strand
TTTAATAATTATTGGGAAATATTTAGATACTATTTCCTGTACTCTTTTGAGATTTGTCCTTTCTCGCCCGTAAATCTTTCCTTTCTCTTTGGTATCATGTGCAGTAATTATCAGATTGTTTTCTTGCAATTTTACATCTTTGGGTTTTACTGGGAATATCAGGTTCTTTATGAATGCTACCGGGTCTGGATTGAACTCAATTATGCTGATTTTTTTGTGCAGCAATGATGAAACATGTTTAATATTCCGGCCGCCCTTGCCAATTGCCAGCCCCATATTGCCAGAGTTAATGACAAAAACAATAGTATCATCTTCTAAGAAGCAGTCTTTTACAGATGCTCTTGTAGCATTTTCAAAAACATTTATGTAGCCTATAATCTCTTGGTTAAGGGTTATCATTTTTTAATGGCTTAATACGCTTACAGAATGATGTTTCTTGCAGATTAACCCTATTTCCTTGTCAGGGACATCAAGCCTTTTTACTTCAGCGCCAGAGAGATTAGCATAATGCTTCAGGTCAGAAACAACCTTTTCAGGGCAATTTGAAGATACGAATACTTCTTTTACCTTGCCTTTTTTTAATGCGTCTATAGTTTCATTGGTGCCGTAAACCATTTTTTTGTCTGTGAGTGCTTTTTTCAAATCTTCTAGCATTTTAATCCCCCTTCTTCATTTTTGTTACAAGCCCTGGAAGGCCCGTGCCCAATGGGACTGGCTGGTTCAATAATACATTTTCGATTACTGAGTTCAGCATGTCTACTTCTCCAATCAATGAAGCATTCATTATATGGACTATAGGTGTCTCAAAAGATGCCCTTGCCAATACGCTTTCCTTCTCCCCTGTTATTCCGGACCTTGTTATTCCCTTTATTACGCCAGTTGTTGTCATAAGATCTGCTATAAACATGATATGCCTTATGTCTATTTCCAACGCCTGGTCTTGTATGACCCTTAGCGCTTCATGGATTATTGCATTCCTCGCAGCTTCAATGCCGAATACCTTTTGTATTTCAAAGATATCATTTGTTGTTGTCCTTGTAGCATCAACTTCGTCTATCTCGAGTATCTTTTTCAGGTTAGAGCCTGTTGCTAACAGTACTAGCTCATTGTTTCTGTTTACAGGAAGTACCTGTTTTATTCCTTCTGTTCCTTTTACTGTTACTTCCTTTATTTTTTCTTTAAGCATGTAAAGCAGGGGCAGTGTGTTTTCTTTTGATTTTGGCGTTGCAACAATGAATTCACCGTTCTCTTCGAAATCAGATGTTTTGATTGAGATTTTGAGCTGTTTCAGAACAGATGCATCGCTTACTTCTAGGTCTTTCATCCTTTTCTTGTTTAATCTGATTTCCACATGCATCTTTGTCAGGTTCAAAGAGATGCTAGTTGCGACTTCCTCCATATTTATTTCTTTTATTTGGGCTATTATCTTCTCAAGTTTCTTCTCGTCTGCATTTGAATTGTAAGGAGATTTGAGGTAAATTTCCATCAATGGCGTTTCTATTTCTTTTCTTGCATCGAATATTTCTATTAGCCTTGGCAGTCCTAGTGAAATCTGGGCTTCTGCTACCCCCGCAAAGTGGAACGTTCTTAATGTCATCTGCGTACTTGGCTCTCCAAATGATTCTGCTGTGATTATGCCGATTGCCTCTCCTGGGTTTATTTTACTTGCCAGGTATCTTGCTTCCAGTTTTTCTAATACTTTCTTTGCGTCTGCTTTTGATAGCTTGAAGTCTTCAGACTGTTTTTCGAATTCTTTCAGCAATGTTTCAGGAATCTTCCCTTTGTATTCTCTGGCAAGGTCTTCGTGCATTTTTATTCGCCCCTTACTCCTTCTATTATCTTCTTTACATCTATTGTGCCATTATCTGTCTTTGATACATCCATTCCATCATCTCCATAACTGAATTGGACAATAGATTGGTTTGCATCCCTTACTGTGAAATCATATTCTACCTTCATGTCCTGCAGTGCATTTGCAAGCCTTCTATACAGGTAACCGGATTTTGGGGTTCTCAGTGCGGTATCCATGAGCGAATCCCTTCCTGTCATTGCATGGAAATAGAATTCTACAGGATTAAGCCCCTTTTTGTAGCTGTGCCTTATGAAGCCTCGTGCTGCAGGCGAAAGATCATTCTCCTTAAACAATGACAAAGTCCTGTTCCTGTAACCTTTTTCTACACGCTTCCCTCTCAAGGCTTGCTGGCCGACTATTGCAGCCATTTGTGCAAGGTTCAATACCTTTCCCTTTGCGCCGCATTGCGCCATAACTATTGTGCTGTTAGTGGGGTTTGAGCTCCTCTGAATTATTTTACCAATCTCATTTCTTGCCTTGTTCAGCTTGTGCAATATTTGTGTTTCTAAAGTGGCCTCTACTGTCTTTGCAGGCATTGGTTTTAGATTGCCCTTTTTGTATTCTGATATGAATCCATCGACTTCGCTCAATGCATCTTCCACAACCTTTCTTACTTTAGTCTCTACTTCGGGCAGCATGTCTGCATCAGATGTTTTTATTGTGAAACCTCTCTTGAAAAGAACTGCATTTCCAAGCCGGAATATCCTACCGTAAAGGTCTACTGCTGTTACAGTATCATATGTCCTGTGTATATCTCTCAATAATGTCCCGTTTCCTTCACCGATGGTATTTGCATCAATTACCCCATTCATCATCTTGCCATTCTTGACATATACATATCCGGCTGTTTTTTCAGGATCACCTACAGTCTTGCCATCGTATTCTTTTGAGAATCCTACGAAATTGAAATCTTCAGGCAGTATTGCACTGAATACTTCTTTTCCAGATACATTTTCTTTGAACTTCCTGAATCTTTCAGGCTTGTCTACACCTATAGATATGAGCAGCTGTATTGCTTCATCTTTGGGCATTGATATTTCTTTTGTCAATAAGTACAATCCAGTTATTGCATCTTCCACACATCCAATTACATTTAGTCCATGCTTAGGGCTTATGATTTGTGTCTGTACTTCCATAAGGCTTTCTGCTTCAGCCTGGGCTTCTTCTGTCTGTGGGATATGCAGGTTCATTTCATCTCCATCAAAGTCTGCATTATATGGAGCGCATACTGCAGGATTTAGCCTGAATGATTTTCCAGGGAATATCCTTATCTTGTGGCACATGATTGATAGCCTGTGCAGTGACGGCTGCCTGTTAAATATTGAGATGTCTCCATCTATTAGGTGCCTTTCAACTATCTGACCGACAACCAACTCATCTACAATTTGTTGCTGACTTTCTGGAGAAATCTTCTTCTTTTTTTCATCAGAAGTTATGACATAATTTGCACCTGGGTAAGCCTTTGGCCCGTTCTGTATGAATTTCTTTAGCCATTCCAGATTCCATTCGGTAACCCTTGTCGGGACAGTAAGTTCCATTGCAATTTCTGTTGGGACTCCAACTTCATTGAAAGCAATTCTTGGATCTGGAGATATTACTGTCCTTGCAGCAAAGTTTACTCTTTTTCCTGCAAGATTATGCCTGAATCTTCCTTCTTTACTCTTTATTCTTTCGCTTAATGTTTTTAGTGGCTGTCCAGACCTATGCCTTGCAGGAGGTACCTGCGTTATTTCATTATCATAATAGGTTGTTATGTGATACTGAAGCAAATCCCATAGGTCTTCAACTATTATTTCTGGCGCACCTGCATTTAGGTTTTCAAATAACCTTTGGTTTATTCTTACTATATCTCCCAGCTTGTGCGTAAGGTCATCTTCTGCCCTTTCTCCGGTTTCAAGTGTAATTGACGGCCTTATTGTTACAGGGGGGATAGACAATACTGTCTGTATCATCCAGTTCGGCCTTGAATATTCAGGATTGCATCCTAAGATATAGCAGTCATTATCCGGTATCCTTTCCATCCATGCCAATATTTCATTAGGAAACATTCTTTTGTTTCCTTCTTCCATTACATAATTTGTTGGCTTCTCAATTTTTACAAGCTCTTTTTTTGCTTTGCAGTGCGGGCATTTCTTGTTTGCCTTTGCAAGGTTCCTTACTAATTTTGTATATTTCCTGAATGCATCAGCATTATTTTGTTCTTCATATCTTTTAAGCCTCTGTACATGCTTTTCTATTTCTGCATCTTCAAGGCTAGCTCTTCCGCACTCTTTGCATGTGCACAGCATGAAATTTAATATTGTCTTTGCATAAATCACATGTATTATTGGCCTTGCAAGCTCTATGTATCCGAAGTGCCCCAGGCATTCTTTTAATTTTCCAGAGCAGGTCTTGCATCTCAATCCAGGGTCGATTACTCCAAGCCTTATATCCATAAGCCCACCGTCGACAGGATAACCTTCGCGATCATATAATTCTGGTGTAACTATCTTGGCTGCGGCTATCTTCTTTATCAATTTAGGCGATAGCAGCCCGAAAGTTATTTTTTCAACGACCTTGTATACTTTTTCCATTTTTTGACCTCAATATTTGCTCTTCAATGATACCTTAGGGTATATTCCCATTGATTTCAATTCATCCATTAATAATTTGAATGCATAGCTCATTTCTACAGCTGTTATTTCTGTGTTCAGCCCGCATTTTATGCAGTATGCCTTTCCTCTCATGCTGTCATATATTCCAAGCATTCCGCATGATTCGCATACATATATCTTATGCTTGTCTGAATCAAATCTCTCTTTCAATAGCAAGGATGCTCCATGCGCTACGAAGCAGTCTTTTTCCATTTCTCCAAGCCTCAATCCGCCCCCCTTTGATCTTCCTTCTATAGGCTGCCTTGTAAGCAACTGTATCCTTCCAGAGGCTCTTGCGTGCATCTTGTTTGCAACCATATATTTTAATTTCAAGTAATAGCTGCTTCCAACGAATATTGTTGCCTTGAATCTTTCTCCGGTTATTCCGCTATACATTGTTTCTGTTCCATTTTCCCTGAATCCAAGCTGCTTTAGGTATTTTCTCAAGTCTTTTTCAGACTCCGCGCTGAATGTAGTTCCATCAATATATCTTCCAGCCAAAGCTCCGACTTTTCCTCCAATTATCTCGATAAGATAATTGACAGTCATTCTGCTTGGTATGGAGTGTGGTGAGAAAATCAAGTCAGGTACAATTCCTGATGCTGTGAATGGCATGTCAGCTTGTGGGACTATCAATCCAATGACTCCCTTCTGACCTTGCCGGGATGCAAATTTATCGCCTGCTTCAGGCACCCTTTCATTCCTTAATCTAACTCTTACTAATTTATTTCCTTCCTCATTCTCTGTAACGATAACCATGTCTACTATGCCATCTTCCCCCTGCCTGATTGCTATGGAGCTTTCTCTCCTAGTATTTGCTGCTATGGAAAACTCTTCTATTTCCCCAAGGAACCTTGGTGGGGATGATTTGCCGATTATTACATCATCAGCATTAATCTTAGCTTCAGGGTATACGATTCCATCTTCTTCAAGGTATCTGTAATCATGCTCTGACTTGTATCCTTTTACTTCCTTGTCAGGAATCCCTATTTCATCTGTCATTCCGCCAGAATACCTTAATTCCTCTACTGTGTATGGCCTGTAATAAGTTGACCTTGCAAGACCCCTGTCTATAGAGCCCTTGTTTAATACTATTGAGTCAAGCATATTGTAGCCGTCAAAGCTCATCAAGGCTATTACTACATTTTGTCCTGAAGGATGCTTTTGGTATTTTATGACATCATGCATGAAAGATTGGACAATTGGCCTTTGAGGGTAATGCAACACGCTGACATCCGTGTCCATCCTGATAAGGTAATTTGTTGCATAAACACCTAGGCCCTGCTTTTGTGTCTTAGAACCCCTGTTAAGTCTTGCAGACTGCCCGAAATTTGCATAAGGTACTAATGATGTAACTATCCCTAGAATAATTATTGGGTCGATTTCCAAGTGAGTATGTTCCTTTGTAAGATGTTTTTCATTCAAGGCAACATATGTATTTTCTTCTTCGTTTGCATCCAAATACTCAATAATGCCTTTTTCTACTAATTCGTTAAAAGTCATTTCGTTTTTATCCAATTTGGATACTACTTCAGGTGTTAATTTTGAAACTCCATTCTCGACGACAATCAATGGTCTTCTTGCTCTTCCTGTTGATAAGTGCACATAAACCTCATTAAATTCCTTGTCAAATTCTACATTAAGGCACGACGGCAATTTCCCTTTCCTTCTCTCTTCTTTAATTGATGCTACGAAATCTTTGGCATTATCTACTGTGCCTACGAATTTTTCATCTATGTATACATCTACCATTTTTATTTAACTATCTTCAATCCTGAAGCCTCCAATAATTTCCTAATCTTATCATCAGAGACCTCTTCTTGTGTTATCTGGCACATCATTGCCAAATTTTTTCTTAAACCGATTGGCGTACCTTCTGGAGTTTCTATTGGGCACAATCTCGCCCAATGGGTCGAATGTATTTCCCTTGCTTCGAAATTCTCTTGTGTTGCTGAAAGTTGTGAAACAACCCTGTTAAGATGGGACATAGTTGCTACAAAGTTTGTCCTTTCTATGTTCTGGCTTATTCCCTTTCTTCCTCCGACCCATGAACCTGTTGCCATTGCGCTCTTGATTCTAGAAGTCAAAAGCTTATCCCGTATTATTATTTTTACTGACTGGAATTTTCCCCTCTTGACTAGCCTTTGTAAATTATAATTAATATCATTGACTAAGACTTTCATGTTTACCCTCATCAAGTCTGCCATAAGGCTGCCGGATAATTTGAGTTTCTTGTTCTTGTAATGATCTTTATCCATCGATGTTACATTGTCTTTTGCAACCATTAGGAACCTCTTGATTAATTTGCAGAGATTGTATGCCTTGAGGTATCTTTCCCTTGGTGTTATTCCCACATGTGGCAATAAGTATTGGTCTAATTGTTCCTGTGCCTTTTGGATTCTTACTTCCTTAGGCTGGGTCAGGCCCATTTTCTTTGCAACAAATTCTAAGGCATCTTCCATATTTTTTAATTCTAGAGCATTAAACAAGTTGATGTACATTTCATCATACTCTTTTCCTTCAGGGCTCGCCATTTCTTGGATATCTGAATCTTTGGTAAATCCTAATGCTTTTATCACGGCAATTATTGGTATTCTCTTGAATCTTGTAAAAGTTAGATATATTATTCCATCCTTCATCATTTCAATTGTATGCGGAATACTGTAAGAGCCCCTTTGCGAGAATATTTTGGCAACATGCTTGCTTGCACCTTGCTCTTGTGCTTTGCTAATGAAGAACCGGTTTGGCATAAGGTCTTCTACTGTAATCAATACCCTCTCATTGCCATTCAAAATAAAATATCCTCCAGGATCGTTTGGATCTTCGCCATGCTTTTCCAGGTCCGCTTCTTTCATTCCGTGCAGTAAGCATGCTTTTGACTTTAGCATTATTGGCATCTTTCCGACCATTGTTGTAAAGGATTCTCTTTGTACTCCATCGATATGCACAGAAACTTCAAGGTGCATTGGGGCGGAATATGTTAGTTGCCTTAATCTTGCTTCCATCGGGTACACTGGCCTTGTCGATCCGTCAGCTTCAACTATAGATGGCTTTTCTATCCAGATGTTATCGAATTTTATCTTGAAATCGTGGGCTTCGCTTGGCGTTATGGTAGGCATAATCTCGCTGTTTTCATTTACTATTCTCTGTAATTCAACATCGATAAATTTATTGAAAGATTGTAGATTAGAATCTATGAAAGAATGCTCCTCAAAATATTTTTTTACTACTGAATGCGTCTCAAGCACTTGATACCACCCTGTAGAATTTAGTTTTCTCGACGGTTGGGCTCTTTCTCTCAATTTCTATTACATCGCCAGGCTTTGTGTCAAGCTCTTTTATTGTCGGATCTGTTTTTGATATTTTTGGAAGCTGCCTTGCAGTTACATTAAACTTGTCGAGAACTTTTTGTGATTCTTCTTCTGAGAGCTTGGTGTGCTTAGGCACAAGAACATGTTTCGCTACATCGTATTTTTCTGAAGCCATTTTTCCTGCCTTTTCATTGAAGTGGACCGGACGGGATTTGAACCCGCGACCACCTGCTCACTCCGCTTTGGCGCTTAAAAGGTTCACCAAAAACAGAAAACTTTTTTTTCAGTTTTCCGTCATTCAGGTGCTCTAAAGACCAAGCTGAGCTACCGGTCCTTTTTCACTCTCTTTGTAGCGCCCTAGCCGAGATTCGAACTCGGGTCGCAGCCTTTCTACGGCGCCTCAGCCACGACAGGGCTGCATGATAGACCACTACACCACTAGGGCATTAATCTTACTATTGGGTTTTTTATTGTCGTAATTGATTAATTTGAGTTTCTTGTCATCGCCCAATAGAAAGATTTTTGCATTATCTACTCACGAAAATGGCGCTTATTTATAAACCTTTCGCCTAGGCTGGTGCTTACAATCTTGCCTTTTAAGCGTTATTGCAACTGCTTTTATTAACTTTAACCATAAATAATAAATAGTCTTGAATTATAAAATAGAAGATGCCTGATTTATTTATACCTGCACTTTACGGTTTTCTTGGCGGTTTTGCTAGGGCTTTAATTGGTTCAATGAAATCATTAAGAAGAAAAGAGAAATTCAGGTGGAAGTATTTTTTGTTTACGTTGATAGAGTCTAGCTTGGTGGGAATGGTGGCAGGCTTCATATATTCCAAAGACCCGAAAGTTGCTGTCGCAGTAGGCTATGCAGGAACAGATATTTTAGAGGGTCTTTACAAATTAAGAAAATTATAGCTTTCTTATTAATGATATTATCTTCTTTGCAATCGTCTTTAATTCTTTCTTGGTTATCTCTCTTCCTTGCTTCTTGGCGAATTCCTTGTAGATATTTGTGAAATCTAATGCAGCTTCGCTATTCCTTTCTTTGATTGATTTCAGGGCAGTCTTGTATGTTGCTCTTTCTATATTTAATTCCCTTGCAGCATATATGCTGAAAATGCTCATGCACTTGTCAAGATGGCTTGGCTTTGGATTCTTTCCTGCATTAATAACAGTTGATTTTATATGCCCTATTGTAGATTTCTTCAAGTCAGACAGCATGAATCTTTGCGTATATTTCTCATATGCCTTATGAACGGTTCCATGCACAGTTACCGTCAGCAGCACAAGCATGAATAATAGCAATGAAGTTAAAACAACAGGTTCTGAATATTGCGGTACTGACAGCTCAAGATCCTCATCGCCGAATTCAATGATTATCCTTGGCCTTTTGTCTATTGTCTCTAATCTGATTTTTCCTTTTCCCCCGAATGATACTTCAACGCCCCTTTCTGTCTTGTTTGCCCCCAATACAACTGATACCGGCACAAGATTTCCAATTACCCCTTGCAATGCATTGCTAAGCACGGGCTCTATTCCAGGCAATATGTCCTGTATTTGCGGTAATATGTTGGGAGCAGGTTCTGGTGCAGGCTCAGGAGCCGGTTCAGGCTGTGGAGCAGGTGCCGGTTTTGGCGGTCCTCCTCCCCCGCCTCCCCCTGCTGGAGCTGGAGCAGGAGCCGGTGCTGGAGCAGGCGGCGAAGTAATTGTGAAAGTTCTTGTTGCTGAAGTGTTTGAATTTAGTGCATTGTCATAGCAGGTTACATTCCAATTATGGCTTGCAATGCTCACAGTTACACTAGTTGTAGAGGATGTTCCATTGCTTAGGTTTATTCTTGCAGCTGGTGAGCCGTCAACTGTAATATTACACGTCAAATTAGTATCAATATTGTCTGTAGCAGAGAAGCTGAAGTCTACACTAGTTGTTGTGCTGGAATATCCTTCATCTGGAGAGGACAGGGTTATGCCCTGTGGGGGGGTTATGTCAGCAACAAAATATCTTCTGCTGGATATGTTTACATTGTTGGCACTGTCATTGCATGTGGCATAAACATTATTGTCTCCCTCAATAGCAGAGAAGTTTGCGCCCCAGCCAGTTCCGGATCCATTGTTAAGCATTGACCTGTTTGCTCCAGAATTAATCGAATAGTTGCAGCTATTAGCGATTTCATTTATGCTTATATTTATTGTAAGGCTTGTTGTATTATGTGTTATATTCTCTGGCTTGTCAATTGTGATTATAGGGGATGTCAAGTCTAAAAAGAAACTGAAAGTCGCTGTAGTATTTGACCTTACCACGTTATCATAGCATGTTGCATTCCATAAGTGAGCCCCATCACTAAATCCATTAATTGTTTTTAGAGCTGTGGACCCATTAGTTACGAATAATGTAGAGTTAATTACACCATCGATAGTGATATTGCAGGTTATATTTGTATCAATATTATCTATGGCAGATATATTGAAATCAATTTGCCTTGTAGATAGGTTTACTCCATTTGCTGGTGAGTATATGGATATGTTTGTTATGTTTGTCATGTCAACAGTGAATACAACCGATGTTGAGTTTGTATTATTGGCGCTGTCATTTGCATATAATGTAAGATTGAAATTGCCTTCTCCAGAAACGCTTATTGTCGTGTTCCTGCAGTTATTTGTTAAATTGTAAGCACCATTGTTCACGTTGAAATAGCATGCGCTTATAGAAGTAAGTGAGTCAAATGCGCTGAAATTGAATGCGATACTAAGATTCGAGCTGATGTTAGAAGTTGTTGGCAATGATATGAATACAGATGGCTTTGCATTATCTACGGTGAAATTTCTTGTCACTGATACGTTACTGTTATTTGCATCATCGTAACAGGTAATATTCCATTGGTGGTTGCCATCTGCTATTCCGGAAATATTCACCAGATTTGTACTTCCATTTATAACCGTCTTTGTAGTATTGCTTACTCCATCTAAAGTAACATTGCATGAAATATTATTGTCTATATTATCAGTCGCAGATAAATTAAATTCAATCATTCTCAAAGTTGTATTGAAAGCATTTATAGGGGCATTTAGGCTTACATCCGATGGATTTATCGTATCAACTGTCAATGTGAAATTAGAAGTGCTGAATATGCCTTCATTCGAAGTGTCTTTTACCAAACAGTTCCATATGAATATTCCATTGCCAATGCCGCTAACATTGATTCTGCTTTGGTTTGTGGTACCTGAGATTATTGATGTTCCATTTGCTGAGAATGTTCCGGAAAAGTTTGAATATAATGTTACATTTGACAAGCCAATATCATCACTAACATTGCAAATGAATTGTAAAGTCTGCAAGTTTGTTGTCGTCCCATTTGATGGGCTTATTAGTATTACGCCTGGCGAGTTGGTTATGGTTAAATTATTTGCCATTAATGTTGTCCCATCATCGTAGCCATCATTCGGTGTCACGGTTACATTCCAGTTTTGACCAGGCTCAGTCATTGAGCTCTCTATTATGTTATATTTGGCAACACCGCGATTATAGTTTGCCTGGACTTGCGCAGCTGTCAATGAGATGTTGTAAATCCTGAATTCATCGAAGGTAGCATTCATTGTTCGTGTATCGGGGTTAATCCCATTTCCCAAAGAACCGAAATATAATGTATTTCCAGTATTTTTCCTGAACGTAGTTAGTTCAGAATCATTTTTAGCAACTAATGTCCCATTATCATAAATTGCTATGCCAAACTTAATATCCCATGTTACAACAACATGGTGCCAGACATTCTTATACCAGCCTCTCTCTAGGGGGTCATAAGAAATAGTATGCGTCACACTGCTTGCATTAACAACCTTGAAAGTGATGTTATTACCTGCACTATTTTCTTTGTATAGTTCGAAGTCTGTCTGTGTCGAAGATGTATCTATTATGCCCATAGTGACTCCGTTAGAATTGTTTATGTCAGCTTTCATCCTAATCCAGAATTCGTATGCACCACTTTCATTGCTTACTTTAGATGACATGCCGGCAAATTCCATGACATCATCCTTGCCATCAAACACCAAGGCCCCGCCAGAGTTTCCAGTTATGTTCCAAGTTGGCATCTGGCTTGAATTGCCATTTTTTCCACCGGTTCCGTTGAATCCATTTCCGCTATAATCTCTAGTAATATTTATGAAGCTTAAATTAGTATAATTGGTATCAAAAGGCTGGTTAAGCAATAAAATAGAAGTTCCATTCCTGTACCAGTTGATTATGTTTGTAATCAGGTCATTGTCTAAATCAGATGTTGAAATATTGTATGCAGTTAAATTCTCATTGGTATTGTTATTGCCAAATGTAGAATTTAGTACTGGCGTTCCCTGGGTTGGTACTGTATTAAGCACAGTTAAATTGTTTGAGCAGGAAGTTGCCCCATCGTCATATGCATCATTTGGAGTAATGCATCCTTGCCAGACTTCGTCCCTGTTTGACATGGAACTCTCAATTAAATTGTATATTGGAACTCTTGCATTGTAATTAGCAGCGACTTGTGCTGCGGTTAACGATGTATTGTAGATTCGTAATTCATCTATAGCACCATTAAGGAATTGATCTAATATTCCGCCGCCAGTATCGGTCCTACCACCAATTTTAAGTGTTTCTGAATTTGCTATTGGATCTATAACTGTTGTATTTGTTTGCATTAATGTGCCGTTTACATAATACGAAGTTGTATTTTTATTCCTTGTAAAGGCAACATGATACCATGTATTTGTCGAGAATGACCCAACAGTTGTGAATGTTTCAGTAACTCCATTTACCAGCCTAGTGTTTATTCTCCCAGAAGATATGAACTGGTGATAATTTAATGTATCAGCATTAGTTCTACCTTTGCTTAGGATAATTTGTTGTGTGCTTACATCCCTGAAATTAATCCAATATTCTATACTAAAATCTCCGGCGATATCAAGTGAGCTTGAATCAGAGATATTAATTAAGTCTCCACTATCAAACCAGTAACAACCACCAGACACGCAAGTTTGGTTCCAAGTTGGAATTGTGCTGGTGCTTGCGTTCCAGCCTGTGCCGTTATTTCCATATCCAGAATAATCCTTGATTATGGCAGTTGTGGTATGATTAGTGTAATTTGTATCGAATGGCATGTTCAACACAGCAATTGAGCTGCCGTTCCTGTACCAGTTGATTATGTTTGTAATTGCATCGTTTTCTGGATCTGAAGTTGAGATATTATAGATAGTTAGGTTCTCATTGCTCCTGTTAGTGTTGGAGCTTGAATTAAGTATAGGCGTCCCCTGGTTTGGAACTGTGTTAAGCACCGTCAAATTGTTTGAGCAGGAAGTTGCCCCATCATCATAAGCATCATTTGGGGTAAGGCATGCTTGCCATATTTCATTCTTTTTTGTTATTGAGCTTTCAATAACATTATATCTTGACAAACCTGAATTGTAATTAGTAGATATTTGTGCTGGAGTAAGTGATGTGTTATAAATCTTGACTTCATCTATGCTACCATTGAAATATTCAGTTGTAACTACTGTAGAGCCAAGTTTGCCGATATAGATTGGTTCATTTGTTGTTGACATTGATGTGGGTATTGTTCCACCAAGGCTTCCTTCTTCAACACCATTAATGAACAATCGTAAGCTAGTACCATTATACATCCCAACAATGTAATACCATGTATTTGTTGTTAATGTTGTTGATGAAGTTCTAATTCCTTGAACATCGCTAGCATTCCTGACATAGAATTTAACTGCCCCACTCTCGACATCCAATAGATAAGTATTTTGGCCTGTATCCCATTTACTCACTATTGGCAATTGAACCGCAGTAATTTTTACATTTACCCATGCTTCAATGCTTAATGTGTCGGGGGGATTAAGGCTTGTTGGATTAGACAAATTTATAAAATCATCAATGCCATCAAACTTGTAACAGCCACCAGAGATACAAGTAACGTTCCATATTGGTGTAGAGTTGGTGCTGCCATTTCCCCCACTTCCATTATTAATGTATCCAGAATAATCACGGATTCTATTAGGTAGGCTATGATTTGAATAATTAGTGTCAAATGGCATATTCAACACAGCAATTGAGCTACTATTTCTGTACCAGTTAATTATGTTTGTAATTGCATCGTTTTCTGGATCTGAAGTTGAAATGTTATAGACTGTTAGATTTTCATTGCTCCTATTTGTTCCAGATGTCGAATTTAAGACAGGTGTCCCTTGAGTTGTGACCGTATTAAGAACAGTCAAATTGTTTGAGCAGGAAGTTGCTCCATCGTCATAAGCATCATTTGGTGTTATGCAAGCCTGCCATATTTCATTCTTTTTTGTTATAGATGCTTCTATTGAGTTGTATTTTGCTACACCTTGATTATAATTTAATTTTACCTGTTCTGATGTCAGCGAAATATTATAAATCTTGAATTCATCAAAGGTAGCATTGAAACTTCTATTCTCTGAGTCGCCACCAACATTTGTCAATCCACCAAAATATAGGTTAACTGAACCTGGCAGTTGGAATGTGCTTATTGCAGAGGCATTAGTTGCTACCTGTGTTCCATT
>JAHFJF010000093.1 GCA_023245975.1 archaeon | reverse complement strand
AATTGTTTTCTATAATGAAGCAAGTCTCTTCATCGGCGTTTATCTTTTTGATTTCAATAACCTGCCCATCTGGGAAAGTGGCAGTTTCATCATCAAGCTTTATTTCCGATTCTTTCCTTCCCAAATCCAATTTCACATAGGCTTTCGGCAGCTTCTTTTCAAGAGATTCCATCAATTTCTCATATTCAGTAAAACTGATTATAATCCTCATAAATCCACTAAAAAATAGATCGGCTTTAATTCATTTGCCTTTACTGGGCAAAGTTTAAAAACTTAGTTGCGATAATACCCTTTATGGGGCAAGAAAATGCAGATAATGCGCCTAGAAGCAAGGTCTTTGAAGCCCTGATGAGGCTAAAGGCGACAGAGAAAAAGAAGCCATCCGCATATGCATCCAAAAGGTATGAGCTGAATGTTGATTCTGAAAATCATCTTGTTGAATTGAAAACTACCTATGAAAGCAGTGCAGAAAATGTATTATCTAAACTGGATGCACTGGAAAGAAAAATGACCGGGGGAGATAATTACTTATCTTTTTATAATGAGAAGAAGGCATTGGAAGACAAGCTCTTATTGACATTGGATTCTATAGAAAGGGACAATGCAAGGGTGCCGATTTCATTGCTAAAGAGATTACAAATGAAAAAAGACTCGATTGAAAAGGTAAGGAAGAATTTTAAATAATTATTTTAGTAATTCCAGTATTTCCTTGCTGTGATTATTCACATTAACCTTATCGAATATCTTGATTATCTTGAATTCCTTATCTATAACATATGTTTTCCTAAAAATGCCTAGAGATTTCTTGCCCATAAATGATTTTTCTCCATATGCATTGTACAAAGCAGAGACTTTGAAATCCGTGTCGCACAATAAAGTAAATGGCAGCCCATACTTGTCACAGAATTTTTTATGTGAGGATTCATTGTCGCCGCTTACGCCAAGAATTACAGCGCCCAGCTTTTCGTATTTATCATAATCTTCCTTGAATCCTTTAGCCTCTATTGTGCATCCAGGAGTATCATCCCTCGGATAGAAATAGAGGATAATATATTTTCCTTTGTAATCTGATAATTTGACATCTTTACCTGATGTATCTCTAAGCTTGAAATCTTTTGCCTTTTGGTTTTCCTTAATAATTCCTTTCTTCTTGAATACTTTTTCGCTCATTAATGGCTTAAGCAGCTCCATCATTGCAGTAGTTGCCAATGCCTTGAACATCTTCATCAATTGATTTGTATGCTATGGAACATTTAAATATTGTGATTATATTTCTGTTTAATTATGGATAGATTGAGAATTGGGACAGCTGGAATACCGCTAAGCACGAAACCAAGAGACACTATTCAAGGAATAAGTAGAGTAAATGAGCTCGGATTAAGCGCGATGGAACTGGAGTTTGTTCAAAGCATAAATATCTCCAAAGAAAAAGCTCCTGCAGTCAAAGAGGCAGCGGCTAAAAATGATGTCGCCTTGACTTGCCATGGCCAGTATTTCATTAATTTAAATGCGCAGGAAGAAGCAAAATTGATTGCCAGTAGAAAAAGAATATTGGATGGGGCTAGAAGAGCTGATGAATGTGGGGCATGGAGCATATGCTTCCACATGGCATTCTATCTTAAGGAAGATCCATTGAAAGTTTATAACAAGGTGAAAACTGAATTAAAACAGTTAACCCGGCAGCTTAAGGATGAAGGCAATAAGATTTGGCTTAGGCCAGAGACCACCGGGAAAAATACGCAATTTGGAAATCTAAAAGAAACATTGATGCTAAGCCAGGAAATAGGGGGAGTTCTCCCATGCATTGATTTTTCTCATTTGCATGCCAGGGATAATGGTAAATGGAACACATATGAAGAATTCTGCTCAATATTAGCCGATGTTGAAAAATATATTGGAAGAGAAGGATTGGATAACCTGCATATACATCTTGCAGGCATAGAATATTCTGTTAAGGGCGAAAGAAGGCATTTGCCATTACAAGAGTCTGACATGAACTACAAAGACTTGGTTAAAGCATGGAAAGAGTTCAGGATTAAAGGGGTTGTTGTTGCCGAAAGCCCAATTATGGAGAAGGATGCCTTGTTGCTTAGCAAGCTATACACCGAGGGATAATCATAAAGCTTATATAGGATATTTGATTGTTTTTAATAGAAGGTAAACAAGATGTTAGGAAGGCTATTTTCAGTATTGAAAAGGAATCGTATAGAAGAGAAACCAGCCGGCCATTTCGAGGATAAGGTTGCACATAATGCTGAAGTTACTTCGGTTGTGAATTCAGGTTCTGGGATGCAGCAGGTTATGGTTGAAAAAGTTCAGCTTGATTATTCTAAATATGAAAATTATGTAATAAAGCCAAACATGCGGATTGCAGATGTTGTTGAAAAATATCCGCAGGCTGTTGCAATACTTACCGAGCATGGAATACATTGCGTGGGATGCCATGGCTCCACTATTGAGACATTGGAAGAAGGCTGTTTAGGGCATGGAATGAGCTTATCTGTGTTTGATTCTTTGTTAGTAAAATTGAACAAGGCTACTGAAAAGAAAACAGGCGGATTCACAATAACCAATAATACTGTTGAAAGGGTTAAATCATTGGTTGCCAAAGATGGCAGGGCAAATGCATTCTTGAGATTATCAGTGGTTCCTGGCGGTTGTTCAGGATTCTCTTATGAGTTCAAAGTTGATGACAATGCTTTGCCAACAGACATAATGGTAGAGAGGGATGGCGCAAAGGTTGTTTCTGATCCTGAAAGCCTGAACATAATCTCTGGCTCCGAATTAGACTATGTTGACGGGGCAAATGGTGCCAAGTTTGAAATGAAAAATCCAAACGCAAAATCTGGCTGTGGTTGCGGCAGCTCTTTTGGTGTTTAAGAATTCAATAAGTTTATATGTTTCATAAATATTTACTGATTATGAAATTTTTGCGTAAATTTTTCTCTGGTAAAACAGCCATACTTTCTAATCAGGAACTTGAGCAGAAATATCTAAAAGCAGGCAAAAGGTTTGGGGATGGATTAGTAAGCTATCTCTATAGGGGAGAATGCATTGAATTAAGAGAGATACTTGATAAATTAGCAGAATATGAAAAAGAGTATGCGAAAAGGGGCTATAAAACAATAAGCATAGATGACTTTGTTGGATTTGGCGGCTATGGCTATCCTATAAATTATCTATTGGGTAAAAAACTTGAAGCTGATGAAGTTCCAAGATATCATTCAGAGATATATCGTGACAAATTTCTTGAAAGGTTAAATTCTTGAAAGGTTAAACCTATTGTAAATTTGCAAAAGATATTAGAAGATGGTGAACCGCAAAGTGGAAATTATCAATTGCCTTCTACTGAAGAAGATTAGACATTGATTTTGCAATGTTTTAAATATTAAATAGCCATAATTCTACTTTATGCCATACAAATTCCTGGAAGATGTTGCAATAGCAGATGTGTGCATAGAAGCAACAGCTAAAACTGCTGAAAAAATGTTTGAGCAGGCAGGATTGGCAACTTCAGCTGTAATGGTCCAGCT
>JAHFJF010000092.1 GCA_023245975.1 archaeon | reverse complement strand
GGCTTCTCATTGGCAACGCCTATTATCGCGACATAAACATCATCATCCTGCACTAGTTTCTTGACTAATTTTGCATAATTCTCCAGAGGCCATTTCCTTATGCTTATCAGCTTGCTGGCATTTGGATTTACAAGTATCAGTTTCTTCTTCTCATTGATTCCCGAATTTATCTCTTTTAATTTATTCCATATGCTGTCCCTGGATTTCTTATCAAGAGTTATCCTTGGCACTTCCAATTTATCCTCGAGAACAGAGTATTTGGTCATTGGAATCTCATTTGCCGGAGACTGCAATGCCCTAACCAATGCAATGAAGGAATGCGCTGTGTGGATATGCGGATTGTAGATGACCTTGTGCGTTAGGAAATTGCCAATATAGAGGCCCTCCATTGAATATCCATAAAATCCAACCCTTTTCCTTGCCCCGCTCAGATACCCCAAAATCGTGCTGTACCTTGCAAACATCTCAAGATTGATTACGGCATCAATCTTCCTCTTCCTGCAGTCATACATGAATTTCAAGGTATCCCTTATCAAGGTAAATATGTTGCTGACTTCTATTGTAAGCACATTGTCTTTTGGGACTATATCCAATATTTCCATGCTTGCATCAATGTGCTTGAAAAGGAGAAAATGGACATTTGCATTGGGATACATCGCTTTAAGCTTCTTAATCGCAGGATAGGCTATCACAGTGCTCCCCATCTCTGCCAGTTCAACAAAAAGGACATTCTTTGGCTTTTCATTGTACCCTGCGTTTTTTAATCCAAGCAGCCTTTGGAGCCTGTACCAGACTGTAAGAATGAAGCATATTGGTATCCCTGCCCAATAATCCACTTTTCTCATAGTATCCGGGGTAATCATTGGCATTGAAAATCAGAAGGGCATTTTTAAAGGTTTTGGAACATAGGGCTAACGTGAAAAAGTCTTAGTAAAATAACCTTTAGGTTGTGTAAGATTATCCGAGCAGCAACTTCTGAATGCTGGGTTCTGAACTTATGGCTTCTGACATAATCTCCAAACACCCTTTTCAAGCTTGAATTGTTCCATTCTGCGCAATTTCTTTCCCAATATTGCACATAGTCAAAAAAATCCCTCATCTCTTTTCTATAATTTCCTCTTCTGCAACCTTTTCTTGCAGGTATTATGCTGTAAGCTTCAAGTTCTCTGAAGAACTGGTGAATGTAATTTGCATCGTATCCTTTGTCCATGCAATTGACAAGTGCAATGATTGGGCTGTGCTTTGTCAAATAAGCTACATCTTTTGTGTCTCCGCACCATTCAGACCGAAGTCTGAATGAAAGGATATGGTTTCTCGTTGTATATAGGCTCAACTTAAGCGGTTTCTTAATGGGATTTTTTCTGTCAATCCGTTTAACATAATGCTGGCTTGCATTAGTTCGGCTTAAACCTGTGCTGTCAATTGCACCATAATCTGCTGATTTTATATTTGATGAACATGCAACCAGCATGTTCTTTAGCCAAAATGGAAGACGCTTAACAAACTTCTTAAGAGTCGAGACTTCGGGTATTTTCTCGACATGATAGTATTGTATGTGGTCTTCTACAAAGTCTTCCCATGAGCATTTGAGTTTTTCCTTTAGAAGCCAGCATTTAGTATGCTGGATTGATGTAAACTTCTTTGGTCCAAAATGGTGAAGATAGTTTGGAACTCTTGCCTGCCTTATCAAACCGTTAATTTTTTGAAGTAAACTTGTTTCCTTTTTCATGGTTGGGTACGCTCCAACCACCCCTGATGCCCTCTTACGAGGGCTAAGGGTTTAAATTTCTTACTAGATTTTCACCGGAGTCGGAGAATACGAGTTTTTCGAATAAATAGTTAAACATATATATTCGAGTTCTAAGAATTTGGTTAGGTGTGGGTGGTTGAGGAGAATCAACCAATTTGAGAAGAGGTGATTTCCATCAGACCATCCACGACCTATAGGAAGCGCAGAGACTTAATGTTAAAAAAGTTTTCTATGCCTGCCATTATAAGACAGCTGAGCGAAGTTGTGCGCAGAAAAGGCTTAGTAATCATATATAATAAAGGAAGACCTTGCGAGATTCGCAAGGAAAAGCTAATTACCTTTATTCTTGTATCACGGCTTAATCGTAAGGGCTACGAACTCATGGAGATGGAATCTGAGATATACCTTAAGAGGCACTATGACCATAGTGCTTTCCAATATCATTACAGCAACTTGAGTGAGAATGCAATATACGCACTAACAGAACTTTTCAGGGATAAAATCTACGGCCTTATCAATGAAATCTATTTGCATATCTTTGACAGTACAGCACTCAGCACTTCTGTCCGCGCTGAAAGGACACGGCAGGGAATAAGGAAGAAAGAAAAACTGACTGATAAATTCCATACCCTTTTAGGGTATGACCCTCCTTTTCAAATAATTGTTGTAGAGGGAATGATTATGACAGACCACCACACCTCAGACGGCAAGGGAGGTGAAATTCTTCTGCAGCAAAGAAAAATTAAAGGCTACGGATTTGGTGATTCCAAATACGGAACATACGGCTTGATTCAATTGAGTGAAGAACAAAACCTTATTCCTATCTTCAAGCAGGACAAGAGGCGCGTGAAAAAGACTTTAAGCGCAAAGGCTCGGCATAAAAAAACATGGAATGGCAATCCACAGCGAATGTACAAAGACATTCGGGGCACTGGCGAAGTGCTCTATGGAGCGGCAACAAGGGCAGGATTGATCCATACAAACAGCAGGACAGATGAAAACAGAAGGAAAGACGGGTTACTCATAGGGCTAAGGCAGAACTTGTTTACTTATTTAAGGCTTAAAGTCTTTGAAGGAATTATTCGAAAAACTCCAAGCTACCGCAAGGTTTTTGTACTCGAACTTCGCAAACATATTATAGCGGTACTTTGTTTGCCAGTTCATGTGCCAAAAGTTGATGCCAACTTTGTGGTTGTGGTGTTCCAGTTCAATTGTTTGTTTCATTTTCGTTGCTCCGCGCAACGAAAGCTAACGCTAAACGAGAGAGAGTTGAGCGTGCCAAAATTTCGCTGCACGCTCTTTCATTATCACAAATGGTAGAAAAAAGTTACGAAGAAAGCAAGGCAATTCATCTACAGGCTAAAGCCTGCGGTAGTATTCTTGCCTAGGACAATAACACAATCAGGAGGTATGCAAGATACGAAAAATTTATTGAAGAAAATTATTGGATATTGAAAATAGGAAGTTCATTAGTAACTGGGGCTATTATCTTGTTTGATTTTATGAAAGTATAATCTTTATTATATCACAAAGTTAAATTCAAACTTAAATTCAAACCACAGCTTCACAAACCAGCTCAGAATCAGGCAATTTCTGGTTTACTTGCTGGGAAATTATCGGATTCTTTTCAACAATCTTATTTCTTACTTTAATTTGGAATACTAATCTAATTTCTATTATATTTTCATGCACATTTATAGTAAATTGCCAATTTGGTATATTCAATAAACTTTTTTTATCAATATTCAGATATTCGGCAGCATCAAATATTTGAATTCCAGTCAGAAATCCTT
>JAHFJF010000091.1 GCA_023245975.1 archaeon | reverse complement strand
AAGACAAGACAGATGTCACAAAATTTATGGTAGATTTTGTTGAAAGCAAGATAAACATCCACAACCTTTAAATATCGTCTAAGATTGAGGGGAATTATGAGAGTATTATGCATCATACCGCCATTTGGATTCAAGAAAGAAGGCGAAAAAATAAAGCAAAAGCCAGGCTTCATGCCTGCAATAGGTCTCTCACTAATAGCAACAATTCTTGACGAAGAAGGCCATGATGTAAGAATACTAGACATGCAGGTCAATAAACTCACTGAAAATGAATTAGTTGCATACATCAGGGGATTCAATCCTGTTATTGTATCAATGTCTATCCTAGATGCGACAAGTAGCATGGTTAAGAAAATAATTAACATAACAAAGTCAAATATAGATGGAATTAAAATAATCTGCGGCGGAGTTCATGCAAGCATGTACCCAAAAGAGACACTTTCTCAAAATGAAAATATCGATTATCTTATATTTGGTGAGGCTGAATATACAATGAGAGACTTAGTTAATGCACTTGAAAAGAATACCGACATTGAAAAAGTCCTTGGCGTATATTACAGAAAAGACGGAGAGATAAAATTCACAGGCAACAGGTCAACAGTAACTAACCTGGATGAATTCCCAATGCCATCAAGAAAATTCTTTGACATGAAAAAATATATTCCTACGCCAAACCAATACAGGCACCTGCCTGCAACTAATATGATAACTGCAAGAGGATGCACCTATTCATTATGCAATTTCTGTTTCGAATCTACAAAATACGTCCGAGACAAGGGATATCGGAGAATAAGCGTTGAAAGGGCAATAGACGAGATAAAATACCTGATTAAGGATTACGGGATAAGAGAAATTGCATTCTGGGATGATGAATTCCTTTTAGGCGGAAATTGGGTAGAAGAGTTCTGCGATGCGATAATAGCAGAAGGAATCGATATAACCTGGAGCTGCTATGGAAAAGTAAATTTTGTCAATCCCATTATATTGAAAAAAATGAGGAAAGCAGGCTGCTGGAACATATTCTATGGATTAGAATCTGGAAATCAAGAATTATTAAACATCACCAAAAAGGGCCAGACACTTGACATGATAAAGAATGCAGTCAGATGGGCAAACGATGAAGGCATAGAAGTAAGGGGATCATTTATACTTGGGCTACCAACAGAAACACCAGAGATGGGCAAGAAGACTGTAGATTTCGCATTAGGTCTCGATCTTGATTACGGGGAATTTCACCTTAACACGCCATACGGCGGCACTGAAATGGAAACCATGTGCAAAAGCGGAAAATACGGCACATATTATGGTGACAAAGGATTTGACAATTTCACACAATGCAGTGTCATATTCCTTCCAAAAGATTATAAAAACCCAGAGCAATTATTGAAGCTAAGGAATGATGCATACAAAAAGTTCTATCTAAGACCAAAATATTTTTTCCTAAAGCTTAAGCACTTAAGGACAAGAGAAGACTTTGTAAGATATTTGAGAGGAGTAAAATTCCTGTTCGAAGTTAGATTATTGAACAAAGGCGATTACTAATCCTTTCTGTGGTAAAAATAGTAAATAACCCCTAAAGCGCCTGTTAGATAATTTAAGAATAGAATTAGCAAGTACATGCTTAGAGAAGCTTCAAATGGAATTCCCAACTTGTTAAATAACAATAGTCCCAAGCCTTCCCTAATCCCTAAACCATTCGGAGTCAATGGAGCCAGACTTGCGATCAGAGTTATGGAACTTATAATCGTAGCATATAACAAAGATACATCATAACCCAGTGCCTTGAAAAGAATTACTATAAGCAATCCATTCAGAACCGGCCTTAAGATCGTAACTATGAAATTTATTGCTATTTTACCCTTGTGAAATGTCAATAGGTTCCTGTAAGAATCGTGAAAATCAATAAATCGTGATGAATACCTGCCCAAAACCCACACTAAAACCCTTTTGCCAAAACTAGAAAAGATAAATATCCCTATTAATAGAATTATAAAAACTGCCAATAAACCAATCTGCAACTCTATAGAATTAATTATAGTAAAAAGGCCGAAAACAGTTACCAATCCAAAAACTATCAATGTTATAATCTTGTCAATTATTACCATAGCCGCAGTTGAGCCTGTACTGATATTGTTTTTCTTCATGAAATAAATTATTGAAAACTCCCCGGTCCTTCCTGGAAGTACTAACCCGAAAGAAAAAGTAATCAAATAATATCTCAGCCATCTAATAAATTTAATATCCAATATAGAATCAAACAATGCCTTTAACCCATATGCTGTAATTATAAACGTAAAAATATAAACCAAGATTATAGGAATCCAGAAGAGATTATTCATATTCCCTAAAATAGAAATAACTTCCTGGAATCTAATCTCACTTAAAATAAATGATACAATCGCTATCCCAATTATTAATTCCAGAATTATCTTTAATTTCGAGCCCATTTCTTATCACCTAAGTTGAAAATGCAACTTATATGTTTTTACTTCCGATGCATATCTGCAAAAAAGCCAAAAAGGCATATCTGAATCCCAGAGATTATCAGCAGAACTGTCAGCATTATCGTTGGATAGTGGCCTACCACCCCAAACCTGAAATACAAAGAAAGCAGCCATAAACCAAAAATCAATCCTAAGCAAATAAAAACCAAGCCGAATAAACCAAAAAACTTCAATGGCTCATAGTCCCTGTATACCCTAAATATGTTAATCCATGCCTTTGCCGCATACTCAAATGGATTTTTTATAAGCTTGCTCTTGCCATGCCTTTTCATGAAGTGCACTGGTATTTCCTTTATACGCATCTTCTCCCTGGCAGAGCGTATAATCTGCTCCTGGGTGTATGTATGAGTAGACCTCAATGGCAGCTTTGCTACCTCTTTTGTAAAAGCCCTGAATCCTGTCTGCCCATCAGAAAGCCTGAAACCTGTAATGCTAGCTAAAACCTTTGAGAATGCCATGTTTCCCAGCCTCTTGATTAATGGCATAGATTCAATCTTCCCTAAAAACCTTGAGCCGAGAACCAGGTCATATCCCTTGTCTATCTCATTAAGCAGTAATGGGATTTCTGAAGCAAGATACTGCCCATCGGCATCTGTATGCACTATTATATCAGCATCCATCTTGATTGCATTCTGCATCTCTGTCCTGAAAGCCTCTGCAAGGCCGTAATTCCTTTGATGTGAAACAACCTTAGCGCCAAGCTTTCTTGCAATCTCTGCCGTATTATCCCTGCTGCCATCATCGATAACTGCAATCTCGTAATTGTAATTTCCTTTTGACATTACTTCCCTTATTTTCTCTAAAACACTGCCAAGGCTTCTTGACTCATTATATGCAGGGATTGTTATCAATATCTTCTTTTGCATAATGCACTTTTTCTACCTGCCCTTTTTATATTTTTGCTACTTAACCTTGTATATCTTAATCCTGTTATCTCCAGAAGTCTCGTATAAATGCTGCTCATTTAGCTCACTTTTAGTTATTATATAATCTATATCTTCTTTTGAATCTAAAGATTCACTAAAATATAGATTATCATTTAGCCAAAATCCCAGATAGCTGA
>JAHFJF010000012.1 GCA_023245975.1 archaeon | reverse complement strand
ATTGCCGAGTATTATTGAAAGATTATATACTCCTGCTTGTTTGAGGTCGTGTATGCTTTTAATTCCATTATTGAACAGTTTCCTAGCCCTTGTCCTTCCGATACCTTTTAATCTGATTAATGGTAATAATTCTTCTTTAATCCCATAATCAACCCTTATTGTTAAGCCTTCAGCTTTTTTCTTTAGCGCTCTCCTGTTGACAACCTCGCATATCTCTGAAAAAGAATAAAGCAGCCATTTGGCCATTTCTTTTTTTGAATAGAATTCTCCAGGCCTTATTCCATACCGTTCCATTATAACATCTTCACCAAATTCATTTATGTGCGAATTAAATGCAGATGCTAATTTTAGTGCGGCAATGAAAACATCATAATCCTCTTCAGGCGGAACCAGTAATTTGTCCTGCTGCCTAATCCCTATAGATTCCAAATCCTCAAATTCTTTTTTAGTAACAGAAATGCTGCCGATTTCATTTGTGCTGCAAACCAGGTGCAGTAATGCAAAATCATCTGCCGACTCAGCTTTTTTAATTGCAATCAAGAAAGAATATGCAGTTAATGGGTCAATGTATAATTGTGACACCCTCTTGCCTAGCAACGTCGGTTCCAGCTTTTTATTTGAATCCTTCACAAAACCCCATAATCCCAAATCCGAGACTATTTTTGAGATTAAGCCTTGCAGTTCAATTCCCATTGAGTGTTCCTGCATCCCAAGCAAAGTCCCTGAGAAGAAAGAATATAAGTCACTTAAATTAGAAGCCATGCCAGTTGCAATCAGGGACAAAGTATGCATCCTCAATGCAGGCTCTGAAGCCAGCTTGGAGATTATTACTTCTGGCTCACCATTAATGTATCTTTCAATTATCGCATCTTCTTCTATGTCATTTCTTGCAAAGGCCAATGAAAATCCTTTTTTAGAGTAAGACGGCCTGCCAGCCCTGCCAATGAACTGGTGGTATTCCAAGACAGGTATCCATTCAAGGCCATGCCTGCCGTATCTTCGTAGATCTTTTACAATAACATAATCACATGGCATGTCAATACCCATAGCCAATGTTGGGGTGCAGCAAATTACTTTTATTTTTCCAGACCTGAATGCCTCCTCAACCATGTCCTTCTGCTTTGGCAATAACCCAGAATGATGGAATGCTATTGATTTCTCAGCAACTTTAGCAAGCCTTTTGCATTGGTTTGTAGGAGATTCAGCGACATTGCTGATGTCGTAAGCAAATTCTTTGGAACCCAATGGCAAGTCATCTGCTATCCTCTCAGACAATGCTTCTGCCTCTCTTTTTGTTTTGGTAAATATCAGTGCCTGCTTTTCATTGCCTACTAGATGCTTTGTAACTTCAACTATTGCTTCACCTTCTTTCAAGTCTATATTCTCTTCTGTTCCAAGAAAGTCAGCTATGCCTTCACTTAGTATTCCCTGGTAGAGTTTTACAGGCCTGAAACTATCTTTTACTAATTTTGCATTAAGCCATGATGATAATTCTTCAGGATTGCCAATTGTTGCAGAAAGCCCTAGTATCTGTGAATCTGGGCATAACTTTCTCAATAAAGTTAACACCACTTCCAATGTAGGGCCTCTTGAAGAATCATTTATCAGGTGTATTTCATCTGCCACTATTACCCTAGTATCGTTTATCCATTCTGCATTGTGCCTGATTAACGAGTCTAATTTCTCCACTGTTAAGATTATTATGTCATAAGAAGAAAGCCATCTAGAATCAGAATCCAAGTCAGATGTTGCTGCAGTCACTCTCAAATTGCTGTTCTCAAAAAATGCCTTATATTCTTTTAATTTCTCTGAAGCCAATGCTTTTAATGGGACAATATAAAGTGCCTTACCTCTTTTTTTTGTTAATGAAGAGGCTATGCCTAATGTAGCTATCAATGTTTTTCCTGAACCTGTTGGTGAGCAGACGACTAGATTCTCACCATTCAGTAATCCAGAATTAATCGCTTTTACTTGAGGTGGATTTAATTCCGTAATTCCTTTTCTCATAAAGTGGGCTATCACGAATTCTGGTAATTTCCCTTCTAATGATTTTAATTCCATCGCTTGTTATCTTTGGAGAATATACTTATATATATTGGGGTGTAAATTTTTGAATAAGGCAGCCTTAGGCATCGCAATAGCTACAACTAAAACTGTAGCCTAAACTACCTTTATATATTTACTATATCTTCTAAAACAGCATGACAAAGAAAACATTTGTTTTGGTATCTTTAGAGGACCCAAAATCAAAAGAAATCGCAAATGCGATAAGTAACGCAACTGCAAAGAGAATATTAGATTATTTGGGTAGCAAGGAAGAATCTTCTGCGGGAGAAATATCAAAAGAGCTTAAGATACCTTTAGCCACAGTTGAATACAACCTAGAAATACTTCTTAAATCAGGTTTATTGGAAAGCCCCGAATTCAAGTGGAGCGAAAAAGGCAAAAAAGTAAACTTATATCAAGTAGCCAAAAAATTAATAGTGATAGCCCCAAAAGGCACAGAAAGCCTGGCTAGCAAATTATCAGGATTACTTCCAGCTTTTTTAGCAACTATCATCGGAAGTATCGTAATATATTCCTACCAGAAGTTTTCTTCAGGCCCAAATATTATGATGAAAGCATCTGAAGCTGCTCCGTCACTATCAATGCGAGCTGCCGATAATGTTACACTGTCTCAACCAATAGCAACCGCAAACCCACTTTTATATTTCATATTAGGGGCATCTTTAGCTTTTGTATCAATAATCTTATATTCTTGTTATGCTTATTGGAGGTCAAGAAAATGAAAAAATCAATACTGCTTATGTTTGCGCTAGTGATGCTGGCAAGTTTTGTATCAGCCCTGATGTTAGACTCTAGGATAATGCCACCTGTCCCTGATGGAGGAAACATAGTTGGCGGCAACCAGTATTATAGTGTCAATTATGATGGCGAGGGTGAAGCGGCAGTCTTAGTCAAGTTAGAAGTTCAGAACATCGGAAAGAAAAATCTGACAGACTTGTCATTCGAAATACCAGGGAGCAATATTCGGATAATAAATATGGTACAGGAATATTATGACAAAGTCCCGCAATGCGTTGAATATGAAGACATATGCACAAAATACTCTGATGGGCAATGCGTGGAATATGCAAGAAAGTGCAAGAGGTATTATGACCAAATAATTTATCCGCCAAAATACTATCCTATTGCTTACGAAAAAGAGCAGCTTTCCGAATCAACTTTCCTGAGATTCAACATGCCCAAGGAAATCCCATTGCAAGAGAATGCAGTGGTGTTAATTTATTACAAGTCAAAAGATTACGCATCAAATAGTCTGATGGCATATAATATCCATTTTGAAACTATAAAGATAAATGCTGATACGCAGAATGTCAGGGTTGCGATAAATGTGGACCAGGATTTGGTTCTTGAAGGAAAAAAGGCAGAAGTAAATTACCGCGACAATTTCGTTATGGCGGAGAAATCATTGGCTGCCCCCATAGCAGTTGGTGCTTCATCAGATTCATTGCAGCAATTGTCAAGCTTTGTAACATATGCAGAAGGCTATGTCAAGACAGCCTCTGGCTTGGATCCATTGGAAAGCTTCTCAGTAAGGGGAAGATATGCAAGGTCTTGGATAGCGTTGCATTGGCTTGGGACAGTCCTAGCATTGCTTGGCTTGGTTGTTTTCTGTATGGGCCTTTATTCCATTTATGTTAAAAAAATATCTAAGCTAAAACATGGAAGCTTAATTGCAAAGACAGTTGGGTTGGGTATTGCATCTTCAGTATCAATATTGCTGTTATGGTTTTTAGCATCATTCCTAGTAAACTTGGTGAGGCAAAGCCTTGATTATCAAACAGCTAACCTGTTTGCAGTATTGCTATATCTAATGACAGGCCTGATGATGCTTCTGATATTCTTTGGCCCTGCATTATACATGGGGGTAAAGCATGGGTTAATGGCAGGTATTTGGACAGTTGTCTCAACAGTAGCATTCATGTTCGTGCTCATCATTGTAGTCCTTGTTTTCTTTTTGCTTTTCGGTACTGGCCAGCAATACCCCGGCCCTATTTACAAGATGATGGGCTGCGTTGCTGAGACAGCAACAAATTAAAATGGCGAAAAAAGATAAGTTAATCCTGTTGCATGGCTTTTCTAGCAAGGAAATCAATTTAATCATTGACAATTATCTGAAGCAAAAACTACCAAAGACAGCCTTTGCCACATCAACACAAACAAACCTAAAGAAAAAGCTTAAAGATGTTATTAAAGAGATAATAGAAGATTATAAGTTTAATAGGTAGGAATGCTTCTGTCTACAACATTAGACCATAAATGTATTCCGCCCTCTAGGCTCTTTACGTTCTTGAAACCTTTCTGAACTAAGAATCTTGTAGCTGTCAAGCTTCTCACGCCATGATGGCAATAGGCAACAATGGGTCTTTCACGGCTTAAGCTTTCAAACTTAGAAGGAAGTTCATTAAGCGGCAAAAGGAAGCTTCCGGTAATCTTTGCATAATTGTGCTCATCAGGCTGCCTTACATCTAATAAGAATATTTTCTCACCTTTGTCAATTTTTGATTTTAATTCCTGTGGAGATATCCTTAAGTTAATGTCTGACTCATTGGGATTGGGAGAATAACCACATCCAGAACAGATATGCTTATTTCCTTCCTGTTTCAGTTCCCCACCGCAAACCATGCAATCCATATTTAGCTTATTTAAACTTGGATTAATAAAACTTGCTAAGTTTTATAAGTCGCCAAGGCATTATTTAATTCGATGGTAAAAACAGAAAAGGCAACCTTCGCCGCTGGCTGCTTCTGGGGAGTTCAGTATGTCTTTGATATGACTCCCGGAGTAATATCTACATTAGTCGGATATACTAGCTGTGAAAATGAGTATGCAAAAGTGACCTATGGACAAGTATGCTCTGGTGATACAGGATGTGCAGAATCTGTCGAGGTGACTTTTGATCCAAAAAAAGTAAGCTATGGGAAATTGCTGGATATATTTTGGAAAAATCATAACCCAACAACAATGAATATGCAAGGGCCTGACATCGGCTCACAATATCGTAGCGCCGTTTTCTATCATAGTGAAAAGCAAAATAAAACAGCACTGGCATCAAAAGAAAAAGCCCAGAAAAGATTTGCTGACAAAATAGTAACCGAGATAAAGAAAGCTGAAAAATTCTATCCCGCAGAAGAATACCATCAAAAATATTACAAAAGCCACAATCTCACTTGTCATGTCTATTGAGTAGAAAAGGTTATTAATCAAAGTAAAATAAACCAAGCCCTGTGAGCATAAAGAGGATTCTAAATGATGTGAAGAATGAGCTACAGCTCAACCAAAAGCAAATCATGCTAGAAAAAGAGAATATAGATTTGCTTGAGCACATACTGGTGCGTGAAACTAAAAAGTTATGCCCAAGAGAGAATTTCGACAGCATCAATAAAGATTTAAAGAAATATTCTAAAGAAGAATTAGAGGTTATGCTATTTGATGCGAAGAAATTTATTGATAACCTTTTAAGTATTGAATGCAGCACACCAGGAATCGGGCATTTCTCAATAAGGGATAATAGCCTAATATCAAAGATTGTATTGATGTCATATATTTTTACTGGTACAAACATAGCTATAGCCGGAATAGGGGCCTTTATAGAACCAAAAGTTTCATTGGCATTAGCATTGCCAACAGCATTAATTGGCCTTTGGTCTTATACATCATATCAAATCGCAAAATCAAGCGGATACTCAACATTTTATAATAAAATCGTTATTGAGCCAGCAAGCCAATTAAGTGTTAATGGGACAATTGCCCATGAATATGCCCATCATATTTTTTTTGAACATAGGATATTCTGTCACAAGATAGAAGAAGGTTTTTGCAGAGGTGTACAAAGGCTTTATGATGAGAAGCTTGCAGAAGATATGGGCGACGAGAGATATTCACACCATTCAGCATGGCGCAGCTGCATTGAAATAAATAATGCCTATCGCTGGGCATGCAATAAAACTAGTAGAAAACCAGCCGCTTTCAAAGAATTAAGGGGTAAAAAAAATGGGAATATAAGCTCCTATACATTGGGCGGTGCAATATTCAGATTAAACGAAGAAAAGTATGGTATCAATTCTTACAAGGATTTCATGACTGCGTATCAATCATCTAGAGCATTATTTTTCATTGCAAACTAACAGAAACACTTATATATCACTTCCTTCTATCCATACCAAAACCCGTTAGACTACCTTTGGTAGGAGGGAGACAAATGGATTCAAAGTTAATACTAAACGCATTAGGGAAAGCAAGGGAGCTTGGACAAGGCAAGAAGTTCAAGCAGACTTTTGATTTTATAATTAATTTAAAGAACTTAGACATGAAAAGGCCTGAAGATAAGGTCGATGTCTTCGTACAACTGCCTCATGGAAGGGGCAAGCCTGTAAAGATTTGCGCTTTTGTTGATGATTCTTTAGTTCTTGAAGCAAAGAAAGTTTTTGACAGGGCAATTGAGGTTACCGAATTCCCTGCATTTGCAAAAAACAAGAGGCAAATGAGGAAACTGGCCAGAGAATATGATTTCTTCGTGGCTCAGGCAAATTTAATGCCGCAGATAGCCCAAACTTTCGGTAAGTTCTTAGGCCCAAAAGGAAAGATGCCAAACCCAAAAGCAGGATGCGTCATTCCTCCTAAGATTGCATTGCAGCCGATAATTGACAGGCTAAAGAAAACTGTAAGATTATTGACAAAGAATGAGCCAATCCTGAAATGCCCTATAGGAACAGAAGCAATGACTGACAAGGACATTGCAGAGAACATACTTTTTGCATATAACGCAGTAATGAACGCACTACCACAGAAAGAAAACAATCTAAAATCCATTCTGCTAAAGACAACAATGGGCGCACCTGTAGAGGTGAGAGAATGAAGCCAAAAGCACATGTCTCTGATAAAAAGAAAAAGATAGTAGCACAGATATCGAAGTTATTGGTAAGCCATCCAGTTATTGGAGTACTTAATTTGGAAGGGCTGTCATCAGGAATGCTGCAAAAAGTCAAGAACCAGCAGAGGGACCAATTTACCATTGTTATGGCTAAGAAACGACTAATCAATATAGCCCTTGATCAGGCATCAAGCAAGGTAAAAGGATTGGAAAAGCTGAAAGAATTCGTAACAGGGAACACTGCTTTGCTATTCACTAAAGATAATCCATTCAAGCTGCAAAAATTACTGACAAAGGCAAAGGTGCCTGCTTCTGCAAAGCCAGGGCAGAAAGCTCCAAGAGATTTGATAATTCCAGCAGGCCCAACGAGTTTCTCGCCAGGCCCAATCATAGGAGAATTGGGGGCTTTAGGAATCAAGGCAGGCATAGAAGGCGGAAAGGTAGCAGTAAAGCAGGAAAAACTAGTAGCCAAAGAAGGAGATATCCTAGACCAAAAGGCTGTGTCATTGCTTATGAAGTTCGGCATACAGCCAATGGAATTAATGGTAAACATGGTTGCTGCCTTGGAAGAAGGCGTTGTATTTACCAAGGAAGTGTTATCAGTAGACGAGAAGCAATACCTAGACAACATAACTGCGATGGCAAGGGAAGCATTGAACTTGGCAGTCTTCGTAAGGTTCCCGACAAAGGAATCGGTAACTATTTTAGTAACAAAAGCTGCTAGGGAAGCTAATGCAATTGCAGATTCAAGGGACATAATGACAAAGGACAATGTTGGCAGGGTCTTGGCTAAGGCTGAGAGGCAGATGCAGAACGTCCAGTCAAAATTACAATAATAGGAGGCAAAGAAAATGGAGTACGTATACGCGGCAATGTTATTGCACAAGGCAGGCAAGAAAGTAGACGAACATAGCGTCAAGAAGGTATTGGAAGCAGCCGGAGTTCATGCTGATGAAGGCAGGGTCAAGGCTTTAGTTAGCGCTTTAGACGGCGTTGACATAGACGCTGCAATCAAAGAAGCAGCTGTAGTAGCAGTTGCGGCAGCGCCAGTAGCAGTAGAGCACAAGAAAGAAGAGAAGAAAGAGGAAAAGAAAGTAGATGAGGGTGCAGCTGCAGCAGGCCTGGGGGCACTATTCGGATAATTCGTATTGGTGGCACTTGAATTAAGAGTGCTGCCTTTTACTTTTTAATTAAAAGACGCATAAGACGACGGAGTCAAGAGGGTAATGGAAGATAAGGAAAACAAAGATGTTGCTGATAATAAACAGCCTGAAAAAGTAAATCCGCCTAGTCACAAGAGTTTAAGGGAAGAGATTTCTGAATTAAAGTCAAAGCTTAATGATATTGGCCAAAAGAAAGAAGAATGGTTCAAGAAGAAAGAAGAATTAAAGCAAGAAATTGCAAACTTAATCTCAAAGATAAAGGAAGCAAGGGCCAATAAGGAAAATGTTGATACCAAAATAAATGAGCTTAAAGAGAATAGGGACAAGTTCAACAAGGAAGTCCAGGAATTAATAGTTAAAATCAAAGAGATTAACAAGAAGAATGAAACCGTCGGCGAAAAGAAAGACAGGCCAGAATTCATAAAAGCGCAAATGGATAGGCTTGAAACCGCCTTAGAAACCCAGGCTTTTGATTTTGAGAAAGAAAAGAAGGTAATGAAGCAAATAAGGGATTTAAAAAAGAAATACGATGCCTCCAATGCCCATTATTCTTCACAGAAAGAAGGAAGGGAGCTATCAAAAAAGATAGAAGAGGCAAAAACAAAGGCGGATGAGTTCCATAATCAGCTTAAGGAATACTTAAAAGAGCACAAAGAAGGCAGCTTCGGCAGGCTCTCAAAGGAGATAAACCAGATCAAAAAAGTCCAGGAAGACGCATTCGCCAATTTCATTAAGTACAAGCAGGAATTTTCTTCGTTGAACAAGCAGCTAAAGGAAAAGCTTGACCTATTGAAATCAGAGCATGACAGGCATGAGCGTGTTAAGGAAGAAAGGAAACAAGAAGGCAAAACAAGAGAGGAAAGGCAGATTCATGACAAGGCAAAGGAAGTAAAAGAAAAATTCAAGGCAAAGAAAATACTTACTACTGAAGATTTGATTGCCTTGCAAGGCGAGCCTATGGATTCTGAAGACTTTTAATATCCGAAACTCTTTTTAACCATTAGGCTATTTTGATTTGATGCTAGTTGAAAAGTTAATTGAGAATATAATTTTGGGAATGTCTATTTGGGGCTATACTGGATTATTCCTCTTGATGGCATTAGAGAGCATGATTGCACCTATACCATCAGAGATAGTCATGCCATTTGCCGGATTTCTTGTTACATCTGGCAGGTTTACATTGTTGGCAGTAGCCTTTGTAAGCGCATTAGGCTCAGTATTTGGTTCGCTATTGTCATATTGGATGGGCGTCTTCGGAGGAAGAAGGTTTGTTGTAAAATACGGCAGATTTCTTTTATTGGATGAGACACATTTGGAATGGACAGAGAGATTCTTTGCAAGATATGGGGATAAGGCAATATTCATCAGCAGGTTTGTGCCAGTAGTCAGGCATTTGATTTCAATACCGGCGGGCATTGGAAAGATGAGCTTGAAAAAATTCTGCCTTTACACATTTATTGGGGCATTGATATGGAATACTCTCCTAGCATGGCTTGGAATTAAATTGGGGGAAAGGTGGGAAATAATCCACAATTATTCAAGGCAGCTGGATTATGTTATGATTGTCCTTATAGTTGTAGCTTTCGCATATTTCGCATACATGCACATAAAGAGAAGAAAATCACCTAGACATCCTTAATATTCTCTTATAATCTGAATAGGCCGGTATCGCTTTTATCTGGAATATATTTATCAAGAAAAGCCACGTTAAGAAGACATACAATGTGGATAGGAATTTCCAGAACAATATATGCACCGACTGGAATATATTAGAGCTATAATTTAACAAGATATAGAAAAGCACCTCTATCCTGAATATGTTAAAAGAAAGTATCATCAAAGAACCTAAAAAGAACATGTAAACCCTCTTTCTGAAAGTAATCTTGTCTGTTAGCAATATCAACAAAGCCAATAAAAAATATGCTGAGCCAGCAATGCATGCATCTACAAAATTCAAGAAATATTCATTTGTAATTATCCTATTCCCAACTAATGTTGCATCATAGAACAAGCTCAAAATGAAATAAGAAGGATATAATGTCAATGGTCTGAATATCGTATATAACAATTCAAAAAAAGATGCAAGAATTCCAGCAATTCCCAATCTAATAAAAAGCTGCCATTTATAATCCATAAGAATAGGATTTTAATGATGCATAAAAGCCTTTTCATGAGCCATAACCTTTTTTAATGCCGGCTGCCTTTTATATAGCTAAATGGAAAAGAGGTATTACTATCTTATAGCATTAATCTCATTCTTTTTGTCATTATTAGTAGACCAGGATGTAGCTTCTTTTCTGGCGCAATACAGGACAGCTTCATTAAATGTAATTTTCAACTTCTTCACGCTCATAGGCACATTTATAGTAATCCCATTAATATTAATCTCAATCTACTTATGGAAAACAAAGAATAAGCGCTTAATAATCCAATTATGGCTATCGTTATTTCTTTCATTGGCAATTGCATATTTATTAAAATTCACGGTACAAAAACCAAGGCCAGAACAAGCTTTAGGCATAAAGGCTGTAATAAGCGAAAATGGCTATTCATTCCCATCAGCCCACGCAACGGCTGCATTCTCAGCATTGCCCATATTGGATTTTGTATTTAAAAAATCAAGATTTTTGTGGCATACTTGGGCAATTCTAGTAGCCTTCAGCAGGGTTTACCTTGGAGTTCATTACTTGAGCGATATTATTGCAGGCGCATTAATCGGTTATATAGTCTCAGATTTTGTAGCATCAAAATATTGTAGCAAGATAATAAAGAAAATAAACTTCCTTTCAAGATGACAGACAACCTGACTCATTCACTGTTCGGCTATCTAATTGGTATACTATTAATCAGGAAGCTTAAATTCAAGAATGAGAAATGGCCAATGATAGCAATGATTGTAGCTGCTAATCTCCCAGACATAGATTTCGTCATTAGATTCTTTGGGGCCGGCTTCTATTTAGTTCATCACAGGGAACTGTCGCATTCATTGATTGGAATTGTCCTGCTTTCCATAATATTAGCTGCCGTATTCACCAAATTAAAGGAAAAAGAGTTTAACAAGTATTTCATAATTGGTCTTGTCGGAACATCCTCTCACCTATTCCTTGACTTAATAACATCCTGGGGCACGCAGATATTATACCCTTTCAATAATGTCAGGTACGAATTCAGCCTTATTCCAATAATTGATGTCTATGTCCTGGCAATATTCATAACCGGCATAATCTTCATAAGGATGAATCATGTCTCAAGGGAAAAAGTAGCAAGGGCAACATTATTTGTCTTCCTTGTATTCCTTCTATTCAAGTCAGGCTTAAAGATTTATGCCGACACTGCCGTTGAGAATCTTAATGGGTACCAGGATGTCCATGTAATGCCAAGCTTTTCAAGCCCCTTCAAGTGGCGCGCTATAATAAATGAGCCGGACATCTATATTGTAAATGATTTTGATGTTTCCACTACTGGTTTTGGCGAATTTCATTTCTATCCCAAAGAAGATAATCCCCTGATAGAAAAGTCAAAAGATGCATTAATAGTCAAGCAGTTTAGGGAGTTTTCTCAATACCCATATGCAGAAGCAGAAGGAAATACAGTAAGATGGTTTGATTTAAGGATTGCAGTTGATGGCAAAAGCGGTTTGGTTGCGGTTATTGAATTTGATAATGAAGGAAACATCATTTCAGAAGGACTTAATTCTGTCATTTAATTGTTTAAGGTTGCCAAATAAACAATAGTAGTATTACCGGAAAAATTAAACCCAGAGAGCAAGTATAATACCCATTGTAAGCAAAGAAACTAGCTGGTAGCTTATGTTTAAGAAATAGAGTTTTGCCGGCTTTCCTTCCCAAAGCATACTGCCAAGCTGTACTGTTGCTACAAATCCAATCCATACCCAGAATCCTGCTTGTGCTCCTTCAAATACGGTTGTTGCCTGTGTATAATCAATGAAATGTGATAAAACATAAGCCATAACTAATGAGCCGACAAACATCAAAGCATACACTTTTCCTGGGGAGCTTTTCTTTTTTAGCTCTTCAAGTTTCTTACCATCAAGCCCGGAAAGCTTCATCCATGCCTTACCAAATAATACTGGAGAATACCACAATCCGCCAATTACATTAGCTGCCACTGCTGATGCTAAAACAGCCCAATAGTTAATGTCAACTGCTGGTGCCATGTTATTTCTAAAATCCTTATTGCTTATATGTATTTCTGTCCAAAAATCAAGAAAGCTTTATAAATCCAGTCCAGATAACCAGCATTATGGATTACCTCTTATATTCGAGGATATTTGCAATAATATTATTCGCATTTGCACTTTTCCTGTTTAGGAAGCATAGACGGAAAATCTATTTCCTGCAGGTAATGATTTTTTCTTTGGCATTATTTGCTTCTTACCTAGCTTCACTAGTTGACAAGCTAATTGCATCAGCATTACAATTCCTAGCATTAGCCGCAGTAGCATATTCTGGTTATCTTTACAATCAAAGAGGGATATTAAGAAGGAGAAAACAATTGCTGGAAATACTGGAAAAGCCTACTACCCCTTTTGGAAAAGAGCTGCATAAGCATGTATTCTATCCGGAATTAAAAAATATAGAGCAGGAAAGGACAAGGCTGGAAAAAGAGTCAAAGAAAGTAAGCGAAATGAGGGATACATACGAGCAGAAACTTGACATGCTAAAATTAGAGTCAAAAGATTTCAAACTGGAAAAGAAAGATCTTCTAAAAGAAAAGAGCAATATCCTGAAGATGCAGGAAGAATTATCAAAGGAAAGGGAAATCCTTGAAAAATTAAGGCAAGATCTTGAAGATAAGGAGACAGAACTTGAAAACAGGGAAAAAGACTTGTCAAAGGGCCTGAAGGATATAGCACTGCATAAGGAAAAGATGCTAGAGACTAGCAGGCAGCTGGAAAAAGACAGGTCCGCCATAGAAGAATCTGAAGAGGAATTGGATAAGAGGGAAGAAGAAATCTCAAGCTTGCAGGAATCACATAAGAAAAAGCTTTTGCTTGTTAATGCCAAGGAAAAGGAATTAGGCAAAAAAGAAGACGAATTCAGGTCCTATGAAGAAGAGCTTGAAAAAGAGAAATCAAAATTAGACCCTGAGAAGGCAAAGCTGCACGTGTTAAGGGACAAGCTAAAGGTTATGAGGGAAGAAATATTCTCAAAGCGGGAAAATATAGAAAAAGAGAAGCTGGCAGTAAAGAAAGACCAGAAAGCATTACTAAGGGAGAAAGATGAGCTTGATGCAAAGCATGCGCAACTCGACAGCAAGCTAAAGCGCGTCTCAGAATCAGAAAGGGGAATTGAATTGGAACGGGAGTCCCTATTAAAAGACCAGGACAAATTAGAGCGCGAGAGATTGGAGCTGGAGAAGCAAAGAAGAGACATCAACAAGGAGTTTTCCAGGCTTCAGGCTGAGAGGGAAAGGCTTGAGCGGAGGAAGAAATGATAGACTTAGTTATTGATGCATTCTCCATTGCATTTGTTTTCCTAACATACTACTTTGTAGCTCTCGGCAGGAATTACGAGGATCAAATCGAAAAGAATTCAATCAGTTTCTTCATGCTGGGACTGTTGTTTGTTGCTTTCAGGATAGGCGCAGAAATTGCTGGTTCTGTTGGAGTGCATAGCTATTTGCTTAACACGCCAATTGTGGCTGTTTTTACAGTTCTGACTCCATTATTCTTTATAATGGGCTTAAAGAAGATAAGTGATTCTAAACAAGAAGCTGAAGAAGCAACTGCCAACCTCAAAGAAAGGGAAAAATTCATGAAAATAATAAAGAAAAAATAAAATTATTTTGTCTTGTGTTCAAGGCTTTTAATTCCTGGGTGCTTCTTGGGCAAGGTAACCGTTAATATTCCATGTTCATATTTTGAATCAGCATTTTCAACCTTAACAGCCGCAGGCAATTGCAGGAGCCTGTGAAATCCAGTATAGCTTCTCTCCTGCATTAGGTAGCCTTTATTTTCTTCTAATCTTCTCTGGCCTTTTATTTCAAGCATTCCGTTTTTAATTCCAATATGTATCTCGTTTTTTGTTAAGCCAGGCAATTCAGCCTTTACTACCACAATATTTGCCTTTTCAACCACGTCTATCATAGGATTATGGAAAAGCTCAATCTCTTTTCCGGGATATAGCTTCGGCAAAAGCTTGGGCGCATCTAAAAAGTGGTCAAGGGCATCATCCATCCGCTTCTTCACTCTATGCATCTCTTTAAAAAAGATATTGTTCATTTTTTTCTCCTTAATCCTTCATCTTGAGCCTTTTCTTTGCCTGGTTATGTATGCTGTTGAAAAGCTCGTGCAATACCACCGATAGATTCCAGCCTGAATTGCTGGCTTCAAATCTTGCATCTGGCGAATCCAGCATTGCTGTAAGCTCATAATTTCTTGCATTGCCATCAGAATTGATAGTTTTGACAGCAAGCTTTAGCCTTGCATCCCTCATGTGCCTTGACACTTTCTCGAACTCAGTTTCTGATACTTTCCTGATAAGGCTTGATTCATGGTCTGTAAGGTTTTTCAAGCCAACAAAGTTTACTTCGTTTCCCATTTTTCAAACACCCCATAATGGATTAACTGTTGATGTTTAAAAGAATTTCGCAATCAGAGTCGTAACTTTATTAAAAGCCAATATCTCTGCTATTTAGCATGAGGCAGCTTAAAGAATGCTCAGTATGCGGCATTGCCATAGGAAAATACCTGTGCAGGAAATGCAAGGGCAATATCTGTGAAAATGATTATGACAAGGAAAATGGCGTCTGCGAGA
>JAHFJF010000090.1 GCA_023245975.1 archaeon | reverse complement strand
AAAATGGCTTGTGCATGAAACTAGGATAGTGGACATAAAGCCAATGGCATACTTCGCCAAGGTTATCGAGGGCGAATAGCCCTCTTTTTTCTCATCTAGAAAAGCCAATAAAGGAGCCCCCAGTCTGGAATGTAGCTACTATGTGGAAGTTACAGAAACGAAACCTTTATATAAGAGTTGCCATCACTTAACGGTAGCAAATGGGGGTACAAATACAATGAAAAGAATAAAAAACACAATAGCTGCTTTGGGATTAGCTGCAGCAACTTATCTCGGAAATACCGGCAAGGCATACGCAGATCAAACTGCAATTTGTGACATAGATAATTCTGATGTGCATGAAACAAGCTTACCGAGCCTTAGAAGGGGAGACATACTTGTACATAAAAATGACAATCAATCTTATTCTGATGCAATTAGGAGCAGGTTCAGAAACAGGGATTTAAGTGACAGGGCAATAGAAAGAATAATCGCTGAAGGATTAAGGAACACGCAGAGAAATTACCACATAGATCCTTGCACTTCAGATTACATAATCCTGCCAAGATACACATTCAACAGGCCAAGGCAAAATCAGGGAAATACTGGTACAAATGCCGGCCCTAACTACGGCCTTACACAAGAAGACAGGATTAGGATGATTCAGACTTATGACAGAATAAGACTGACAGAGGAAGGGATTAGGAATGTTGAGCAAGAAATAAATGATCTTGGAAATCAGATTACCGAAGTCGGGCAAAACCTGAATAACTTCAGGGATGAAATGGCAGACGATAATTCTGAAATAATGAACAGGATGTCTGACAGGACAAGGGAAATTGTCCATGTTGAGACAACCAAGACAATTAGAGACCAAGAATTAAGAGACAGAAGGCAGAGGGTTGCTGAAAGATTGAGAATACTTAATAGGGAAAGGAATAACTTCTTGAACTTAGGCTATGGCTGGATGAACGAGAATGTAAACGGAGAACCTTATGCAGCTGGCCAGGCATTAACTGCTGAACTGTATGGCTCAAGGGATATATTCGGAAATGATTGGGCTGCTTTTGTTGATGGCGATGGAAGGATGGACTTCCTGCAAGAATATAATGCTGAAAGGAACATAAGGGCAGTTGATTTGAATGTAAATGCCGGTATAAGAAGGAATTTGACAAAGAACTTAGGCATTGAAGGCTATTTGCATTTCGACAATCAAGCTGCAGTAATATGGGACAATGCTGGCGACGTAAGCGTCAACCAAAATAGCATTGGTCCTGGATTGGGCTTACGATTGGATACTGAGCACATTGATGCACATGCAGGCTTGGCTTATGGTTTCGGAACAAATGATACTTCAATGACACAAACTGATGACTTGACAAGGCTTGTATTAGATGCAGGCGTATCTGTTCAAGTAAGGCCAGTTGAATTTAATGTAAACTACAGGCTTAGGCTGACAGACTTAGAAGCTGCAGGTGAAGACAGGTCAAGCACACAAAATGAGCTTGGCACTTCAGTTTTATACAGACCAAATGCAGTACCTGGCTTAGGTGCCGGAGTTCAAGTAAGGCAGACATGGAGAAATTCTCCTGCAAATGATGATGAATCTACCACAGTTGGTGGATTGCTAGAGTACAGGTTCTAAGGAGGAAAAGATGAAGAAATTACTATCCATTTTCGGAATGCTGATGCTGCTTGTAAACATGGTGGCTGCAGCTGTAGTAATAACGCCTGAAAATCCAGATACAGCCGACAATTTGACATGCGATGTTTCTGGCAGCAATTCAATCTATAATTATTACTGGTACAGAAATGATGCAAGAGTAAAGACAGAGACTGGAAGAAGCTCAACTTTACCTGCTTCTGTCACAAGACCAGGCGATGAGATAGAATGCAGGGCATTTAGGCCTTCAACTGCTTATACTCCTGAGACTTATGTTGGAAAGGCAACTACAGAAATAGAATCATTAGTATTTACAGGCGGATTAATAGTTATGAGAAATAGGCCATACATCGCACCAGAACAGTGCGAAGGTCCAGAATGCCAAGACTTGCCTGAACTTCCAAAGGATCCAATTGAACCACAAGATTGCGAAGGCCCAGAGTGCCAAGACTTGCCAATACCTCCAAAGCAATGCAATGATGGAATTGACAACGATGGAGATGGCTTTGTAGACATGAATGATCCAGGCTGCTCAGATATTAATGATAATGATGAATGGAATTATGTTCCATTACCAGAAGCTCCTGCACAATGCAATGATGGCGTTGACAACGATGGAGATGGCTTTGTAGACATGAATGATCCAGGCTGCTCAAGCCCATTGGACAATAATGAGCACAATGATGTTCAGAATCCAGCTTGCTCAGACGGTTTTGACAATGACCAGGACGGCTTTGTAGACATGAATGATCCAGGCTGCACTAGTCCAAATGATTCCAGTGAGCAAAATGATAACAATGGCGGAAGCTCAAGCTCTGACAGCGGCGCAAGAAGCCTAGATCTCGACATGGTATATGCAATAGTAGATGGAAACAAGCTTACAATAGAATACATACTAGAAAATGATGGCACAATGTCTGTCAAGGGCGTAGAGCTTTCAGTGAATATCCCAGACTATGGAATAGTCCATGTTGAGGTTATCGGAAAGCTAAGGCCAGGAAAGAAAATATACAGCACAATGAGAATTAACCTACCAGAAAATGCTAAAGGAACTCATTTGGTGCTTGTTGAAGCAGCCGGCCTAGGCGCACACGATTCAGAGGAAAGGACCTTTACTGTTGAGAAGATGGCAATGCCAAACGTGGAAGTAGTTGTGTTTGGGGATGAAATGATGCCTGAAATAGAACATAAAGGATTCTTTGCAAGAATCATAGACTGGTTCCTGAACTTGTTCAGGGCTATTTTTTAATTTTTATTTTATAGAAATTTAATATTTGTTAAAACAAAATATTTAATAACTAGCTTATTCTATAATCTTATATGAAAAATAAGAGGGCGGTTGTAAATAAGTTATTTACTGTCCTAATTTCTTCAATGTTTTTGTCTTCTTTTTTAGTATTTGCCCAAGAAGCACCCACTGAACAAAAGGTTGCTTATCCTGATGCTGGTTTGACTCCTGATTCTAAATTCTATTTCCTAGATGGCCTTTGGGAGAATGTGCAATTTACTTTTGCAGGCACTTCTGAAGAGAAAGCACAATTATACTCTGAAATTGTTGCCGAGAGATATTCTGAGATTCATGCAATGATCCAAGAGGGGAAATATGGATATGCAGCGGAAGCTGGCCAGAATGTGCATGGTTACTTAGGTGAGTATAATGCCTTGATTAGTGGAGTAGAAGCAGATACTACCAATAAAGAGATGTTATATAAATTTGAAAAATTATCCTTGAACCAGCTTGTTTATGTTAGGCAATTAGAGAATGAATTGCAAGAAAAAGTAAAAGCTGAAGAAATAGGAAAAGAAACTGTAGATGCTGTAGCGCTAGAAAGTTTAAAGCAAAATACATTTGAAAATGTCGCATCTGCAGAATATAAGATTGACAAAGTAACAGAAGCCATAGCAGAAGAAAGGAATGTACCACTTGTAGAGGCAGAATTGATAGTAGAGAATGAGCAAAAAGAATCAGGATTAACCGATTTGC
>JAHFJF010000089.1 GCA_023245975.1 archaeon | reverse complement strand
ACGTTGTTACTGCAATATTCAGTCATATCTGGACATTCATAATCTTAGCTGTTGTAATTGCGTTTTTACTTGGATTCCCACTTACAGGATGGATAATAAGAGCTATATGGAAAGGAGCTAAGGGAACTGTTACATGGGGATGGGGACGACGTGCTAGAGTATCTTCTTTATTAAGAGCAGCAAACTTAGCACGGGGAGAACTACTTAAAAGAATTAATGCAAGTATTGGAAGCGCTAAATATATGAGGCGAACCGCTGAAGGCAGAGAGCCGCAATTTTTCAGAGAAAACAGAATGTTATTCCACGCACTTGCAAATTATACAACACGTTCTGAAATTACTTACAGATATTGGGCTGTTGTGAAGGCTGGAGCTGCCATATGGGATCAGTTAGTCAAGGACGAGGAATATGGTGAATTCTTAACATATGATAGAGACGATCTCAGAAAAGAGATTATTGCATACAGAAGCGGTGGCAGGGATAGAGATGACAAGGAAGTTAAGGGATGGAACAAAATAAATTTGGAAGTTATCGATTTAGTTAACAGATACTTAGATTTACTAACAAGAATGCAGGTGACTTCTGAATTTGATTTGAAGATTGATAGAACTAACTTCACAGCTGAAACTGCAGAAGCAACAGAATTGCAAAATGATGCTGCACGACTGGCTGCAGAGATACCGAGGATTTACGGTGTTTATAATCAAAGGCTTAGGGCATATGGCGCCCATTATGTGCTAAAAGCTTACAAAGATATAGTTCTCAACATGTCAAACGTAACAGGAGATGTGTTAGAGCATCCTCAAAGATTTGCAAGGATAGGTGCTGAATATTTTATGGGTGATCAAACTGGAAAACCAAATATGGCAGGTGTTACTGCAGAAGGAATGCCAGCAGATGAGGTCAATCAATTTGGAGAAGTCATCAATGATATAGTAGAACAAAAAGACGATTTTGGCGACTTGCCGTTTGATCCAAGAAGATACAAAATGCCAAGAAAACTCAAAAATCCCAATGACATTATTGATTATAAAAGTTTTATTCATTTAATGGATAATATAGGAAAAGATTGGAAGGGATTGAGTGAAGATATAAGGTATGGTTACCATCATCCCCATAGCAGAACATGGCACGATTATATTGCGGCCTTGAAAAAAGGCAAATACTACGAATGGGCTGATAATGAAATATCCCAGACACAATCTCCTGACATCACTTATTGGGGTATTGATATGCGTGCTTTGGCAGACCCTGGAAAAAACAGGTACTGGGGTAGGAAACACTTTTACGGAGAAACTATGCCTCAAGGTCCTGATACAATTCCACCTGTTAATCCATTGCCTGTATTTTCATCACTTGGATTGAAAAAATATCTAATCGAAGCGTCAATAATAGATATTACAGAAAGAGATAAAGTAATAGAATTTTTGAATAAATATCATGCTGATTCAGCATCACCAGAGAAAGAACTACCCCATAAGCCAATAGGAGTTATGCTGGGGGAAGAAGTAGCTAAGGCAGGAGGAGAAAACTAATAAAATGAATGAGCAAAAAAATCAGGCGCAAAGAGTTTCCAATTTAGATAGAGTAATTGATATCTTAAATAGATTTAAACCTATCATTGAAGATGTTGGAAGATTAATAGGGCTATTGGAAAAGTATAATATTTTATTATCTGAGCCTAGATTTTTGTTTAAATACAGGAAAGACTGGATAGCATTGCTTATAGCATCTAGGCTTTACGAGGGTTATAAAACTCAAAATCAATTATCTCCTGAATATATTGAGAGCACTATCAAATCAATAAAAAAATTCGATCCAGAACTTGCTGAAAATGTAAGGAAACTTTTACCAATAATCAAAAAAGAAACCAATATTTTTTCTGATTTGTTTATTGCTTACAACCAAGGAAGAGATTATTTTATTGCATACATTTCCACACATGTACGAGAGTTAATAGCGCGAGCAAAATCTATTGAGAATAAATCGATTTCAAGAAGACTTGTCGAATTATTAGTTTCTATTAGTGGTCATGAAGTAGATTTTCTTATTAGGTATAGAGACGATTGCATGAATTGGAGTAATGTAAGATATGCTGTTAACTATGACGTAAATTTCTTCATACGCAGGCTTAATTTATACTTGAAAGGCGGCTTTGAAGGTAATATGCAGTTTATGGGATTATACAAAGATTTTGAAGATAGAGAATTATCTGAAAGAATGTTAGCAAACAATGCTATAAAGAACTTGTGGCGTTACAATGAACAAGTGAATTACTTAAGACTTGCAATAGAAAAATGCAGAGGTGCTGAAAAGAGCGGCGAATGGAAAGGATTCTATGGAAAAGGCGGATTTTGGCAAGAGTTTGATCAGTTTGTCAGGGAATTTGCAATTAAATATGGCAATTCAGAATTTGCTGATATTTTAAGGTCAAAGAAAAAGATAATTGGTGAAAGTCCATCTGGATGGGGCGGCGAATGGAAAGAAACTCAAAATGGCCCATTGCTTGTCAAAGACGGTGTGTTGCCGCAATTACTCAGAAGATTACAAAATCCACAATATCAAAGGACTAGTTTAATAATTCCGTCTTCATCAGAGCTAAGTGAGCTATTGAGGAAAAGAGAAGAGGAATTGATTAGAACAAGGGATATGGCAGTAGATAACCTAATTGAATCACTACACAAGCTGTCTGGTATAGGACTTAGTAAAGACAAGGTCGTCAAGAATTTCAGGCGATTCTTAGAAAAAAGAAAATGGAGATTATCAAATATTGTTAAAAATGAGGAAAAAGAATTTATAGCAAAAGCCAGTGCTTTATTTCTTGCATATGACTCATTTTCAAAGCAACAGAAAATTGTTATGGCAAAAGTTGACTTAGATTTCATGGCAAACAAAATGAAACATTTGGCATCAATAGCCCAATCACACAGCAGATACACAGCGATTAAGTTAAGAACTGATGATTTATTAAGGAGTATGAAGGGTTTTGTAGATGTTAATGCGTCTACCGGTATAATTGAAGAGGCTTCATCAGAAATAATAAGATTAATGAAATATGATCACTTAAATGAGGATGATTTCAATGCCATGGAAAAACTGATATTGCAAGCAGCAAGTATTTTAAGAAGCTTAAAGAATTTCATTAATGGTCATATTAGGAATGAAGTTGAAAGAAAATATATAATCACAATTGATGATATTGAAAAATTGCCAGTAGAAATAAATCAAATAAAACAAGGAACTGCTCAATTAAGGAATCCAAGCGAATATGCTGCATTTGATGACAATCAAAAAGCAGCGTAAATGATATAGAGGTAATAACTATGGCTAATCAAGCACAACAAGAGAAAAAGTCTTCAATATTAAATCCCGGAGAATGGATTCTGTTCGTAAGTAATTGGGTAAAGAGGCTTCCAGGTATACGACGATATAGGATAGGTAGGGTAAGAATTGGCGAGAGGAAACATCCTATCGAGAAGGAATTAAGAGCATTATGGCTTACTCTAAATGACAGTATGTTTTCAGGTCCGCTAGAGACTATTGAAACGATGTGGGATAAGCAAGCTACTTTGCTAGGCTCTGATGCTAAAGCTAATTTTCTCGGCAACCCAAATGGCATTGTTACTTTATATAAAAAACTCGGAGCATATGCTGATAAGTATAG
>JAHFJF010000088.1 GCA_023245975.1 archaeon | reverse complement strand
GCAGCGAACGGCAATAAGAATATCGAAAATGACTTAATGCTAGAACCTATGAGAAATACAATTATCGCACCGGCAAAAGCGCTTAGGGAGACAAGAAAGTTATAGAATAGTGCTTTTCTTTTTGTGAATCCGGCATGCAGTAAAACTCCAAAATCTCCTATTTCTTGTGGAATTTCATGTAAGACGACAGCTATTGATGTTGCAAAGCCTACAGGTATGCTTACAAGATAGCTTCCCCCGATAATCAATCCATCAATGAAATTATGCATTGTATCCCCGAAGAGATTCATATAAGCGAAAGGTTCGGTGTGATGGTCACATTCATCATGGTGGCTATTCGATGTATGGCAGTGGTGCCAGTGAATAACCCTCTCTATAAAGAAAGAGACTATGATTCCCAGGAGTATGTAGAAAGAAAGTTGTAAAGTTAATCCGGCCTCTCCTGCTTCAGGCAGAAGATGTAAGAAAACATCCCCGAATAATGCGCCTGCAGCAAAACTAACAAAATAAAGCAAGAATTTGTCTAATTTTTTCTTTGGTAATGGAATAGATAGTAATCCAATTAGGGAAATAAGGCTTACTATAAGCACACTGAGCAAGACATAAAATATCATGTACATGATATTTCTCTATATTTTAGATTATTATAAATCTAACTATTTCTAATTATCTTTCATATATTCTGGCGGCATCACTAAATCCTGCAATTTCAGAAGCAGTTTTGCCAGGGAATGCTTCCAATTTTAATTTTCTATTTGCGATTAGTTGAAGCAGAACTGTTCCCTTTACTATCTCAGAATTTTTAGCTTTAAGGTCTTTTGCGTAGCTCATTCTGTTCCAAGCTTGGCCTGTGTCTCCAATAAAATGTTCAAAATCCACAAGCTCATATTTAACCAATCCAGTTTCTGTACTGACATCGGCAGGGTCTGGGGAATTGCCATTAATCCCAAATTGTTTGAATTCTCCATTATAATTGCCAAATGAAATAATGATGTGTTTTGGATCTAATGCATCATATGCTAGCGCAAAGTGAGTAACCGAGTATCCTCTTGGATTATTCCAGTCTCCCCTATAGCCATTTGTATTCTCTTTGAACCAATTTCCTATTAATCTTCCATCAATGTCATAATCTATTCTTCCTCCACGTGGTTCTGCTGCTCTAATCATCTTATCAAGTAGTTGGCCTCTGAGCGGTTCAATATAATAATCGTAAGGGTCTACAGTGTGTATTTTCCATGGTTCCATATTGGTATAATGTTCTAGTACAATAAACCCTTTTAGTGTGATATCTTGGTTATGAACACTAAAATCTACTGCATTCCCTGCACCAAGTATCTCTCCAGATTTTACCGGAATTTTTACAGGTTTTGCAGTTTTTTCACTTTCCGGACTATTTCCGAGTGCTTCCATGATTTTTGGGGATAGTGTTAGGACATGGATGAAAACAGTGTAGAATGTGCATGTGTGGTGAATGACTATTCTATAATCTCCTACTCCAGAAATATTATGGCTTGTCCAAGGCATCCTTTGGATAGATGAGATAAAGCCATCTGCTGGTGATAGGACATCCCTAAGATCGCTAAGTTGTGGGTCTCTTTTCCAATTAGGTGGATAGTAATAGCCGTGATCTGTTGGTGTTACATGCCCTCCAATCATTAAACCCATGGGCTGTATAAATCCGATATCTTCTAGCCTTCTTGGTGGGAATGTTAAATTAGCAACACCTTCCCCTTCACAGTTATATTCCTTGAATTCATTCGGTCTTGGGTTGCTTCCATCATACAGAAAAGAAAATCTTTGTTGGCAAGTTGGATTATCTTTATGTTCTAGGCAATAATTTTCACATTCTCTAGAATTCTTACGGCAGTATTCGCCACATTCTTTATCTCCCTGGCACAGATCGCCAAGTTTTGGTAATGAATGGATTTCACGAATTGCTCCTTTATCACTTGTCTCAGAATATAGTGTATTTCTATCATATTCATTATTAAAATTTTTTTGCAGTGCACAAGCAGAGATTAATATTAGAGCAACTACAGGTAGTATTATTAAAAGCCCCTTTTTCATAATATTAATAATGGATTATAATATTTAAACATATCAGGGCTATTTAGGAAGATAGGATAAACCGTTTTTTCGCACATCTCTCCTTAATTCGCGATAATTAGGCACAGCCTTTTCTACTAGTTTCCAGAAATCTTGGGAATGATTATGCTCGATGGTATGTGCCAGTTCATGTGCAATGATGTATTTCAATAGTTCTTTTGGCAGGAATAGTGAATTGAAAGAGATATTAATATTATTCTTATAGCTGCAAGTTCCCCATGACCGGGTTTGCTCTTTTATCCTTATTTCATTTATCTTGGAATTGAAGAATTGCCTGTTAAGGTCTTCTGCCATCCATTTTATGTCAATCAAATGCTCTTTTGAGATTAATTTCCTTGTAAGTGAGTAAGCAGCTTTCTCTTTCTGTCTTGGGCTCATGTGTTCTGCTAATGATATTAGTATCATGTCATTTACTACATTCCCGAAAGAGTATTTCTTAGGCGTAGAAAGTAATTTAACAGTATAGCTCTTGCTGAATGTTGAGATTTTGTGGCCGTCTGTTATTCTTGGGACTTTTTTCCTTCTTTCAACAATCCTTCCTTTTGAGATGATATTCTTTAGCCTTCTTAATAATGAATCAACATGCCTGTTTCTAGCAGCCTCATCCAGCAAGGAGGAAATCCTTAGTATTATAGTCCCATCCCTCATTGTTGCGGAAGATGTTTTTTTGTCCTCAAAAGAAATTTCTACAGGATACTCAGTACCGTTCACCTCAATTTTATTCATTAGATTCTAAGATTTAGTTCTGAGGTTTAAAATAATTTCGGAGAAAATCAATGCAATAGAAGTTTATCATTAAAATGGTCCGCGATTGCCATTACACCTAAAGGCATCCCGCTTGATTCTCCCGTAGGTATGTTCATGTGCGGCAATCCTGCTAAATTTGGCCCGACAGTTAATACATCTATCTGATAGTTTTGTAAAGGTGTTAATTTATTTGCTTCCCCTATTTTTGGTGCAACCATCGGCATTGAAGGCGATAATAGTATGTCATATTTATTGAATGCTTTTTTGTACTCTTCAATTATCTTGGTCCTTACTTTCATGGCTTTTAGGTAATATGCATCCCTGTATCCCGCCATTCTGGTGAATGTTCCCAAGATTATTCTCCTTTTAGCCTCTTTTCCTAATGAAGATGACCTCATCTTTGTGAAATATTCGTTATAGCTGCCAGAGACTTGTTCCTCATTCCCATATTTTATTCCGCAAAACTTTGCTAGATTAGTGGAAGCTTCAGCCATTGCTATTATGTAATAAGCTGAGTTTGCATATTTTGCAGCCATTGGCAATGATATTTCTGAATAATCTATTTCCCAGGAGTCTATCTTATTAAGTATTTTTTCTCTAACATCAGAATCAAAAGCTTCCTTTATTATTGCATATTTGGGTTTTTTAGGGAATTTTTTGTCAGGCAAATCAACAGAGGTACTATCCTTTTCGTCTTTCCCTGAGATTACATTCATCATCAGCTTGCAATCTTCAAAATAGTTTCCCATGCAGCCTATTTTATCTAATGAGCTTGCATAATCTATCAATCCATACCTTGAAACAACACCATACGTTGGCGT
>JAHFJF010000087.1 GCA_023245975.1 archaeon | reverse complement strand
CACGCCAAAATCCTTGTTTGAACATAACAACTTAACACCAAATTCCTTCTCCCATTCTTTTAACTGCCTGTAGAATTTCCAGTAATTCAACATCTTAGCACCTTTAACTCTCCTACTGTGCTTGTATTCCTCATACTTTTGAATGCCAATTCTAGCATTCAATTCTTTAGCAAATTGTATCACTTTTGGAATCTCTGAATCGTTAATCCCAGGTATCCAGACAGGAGCCAATAAAAGCTGAATCTTCGAAGCCGAGATATTCTTTGCAGTCTCTAAAATCCTGTCAATACCGTAGAAATTTGTGCCGGAAAGACTCTGCGCGATAGTAGAAGACAAGCCATTTACTGAGAGATTTATCTGATCCAGACCAGCTGCCCCTAAATCTCGAATCTTTTCTTTAGTCAATAATGTGCCATTGGTCTGCATGGAAATCCTGGAGACATTTTGCATTTTTTTAATACCTTTAACCAATTCAACAAGATAGGTATAAGCAGAAGGCTCGCCAACAGAATCTATGTTGCACTCAACCGGCTCTTTCTTGTAGTCTATGACTTCCTTAATTGTATCTAAAAGATAAGAAGGATCAACCTCGAAATTAACTGGATGCACGGAAGAGTTATTTGCATTTGTTGAACAATAAGTGCATCTTAAGTTACAAGCTGTAGTCCCCCTTACTTGTATTAGATTAGTCCCCCTGTCTATGACACCAAAATTTATAGCTCCTATCAACGGGATTCCTGATTGATTATCTATCTTTATTAGTTCCATGACAATAGCGACATCTGGTTTATATAAAAGGCTTTCTATGATTAATTTTACATTAAAAAAATCTGATGCAATCGTTGGCTTATCTCTTTTCAAGTTTCAAATCGCTTTCTTAAGCAAAAGTTATTTATACAGTCTATTTCTAACAGAAAAGGCTCAAATGATTGATAAAAAACATCTAGAAGAGATGAAAAAGCTTTTACTGCCTGTTTTCAAAGAAAGCGGAGTAAAAACAGTTTGGGCAAGCAATTATGAAGAAGACTCAAATGCCTTGAAAATCAACATCATGATAGACGATACGTTGCATGATGATAATTCTCTAAAAAATGTAAGAAACCATTTAGCAACAGTTAGCAATAAGGCAAGCAACCTTGGCATTAATTTCATGCCAATAAGAAAACTTTCAAAATTCCTGGACTTATTGAAAAACGGTGACCAACTGGCCATGTCCACATTGTCTGGAGTGATATTACTATACGACCCTTCAGGATATATCAGAATGCTAAATAGCCTGATGCATAAAGGGAAGATTTATGGCAGCGAGGAAAGGGCAATGAAATTATTCGAAAAAGCAAAAGAGAAACTATTCAAGGCAAATTCGATAGTCTCAAATGACATAACAAGAGAAGCTTATCTCGCAATGATTGAAAGCGCACAATCTGCATTGCTATATGCAGGAAAGCACCCAGGAAATCCAGAGACCATGGCAAATGACCTTGCAAAAAATTTCAGCAATATAATTAACCAAACCGAAGTAGACAACCTAAAAGAAGCAAGTGCCATGGTAGAAAGAATAAAGAACGAGCCTAAAGCCTTTGATTCCAATGACATTGATAAGTTAGTAAACAATTCTAAAAAATTCACAAAACACATGCAAGATACAATCGCAAGATTCGAAGGGGAGAGCGATGACAAGCTGGTGGATGAGACATTGCGGCATTCGTTAAAGAAATGCTCCGAACTGCTGAACATCCCCATAACTTCTGAAAGTGACATAGTAAACTCTTTCAAGAAGCGGTTCCTTGATACAGGCATAGTAAGCCAGCACCACCACAGGACATTGCAAAACCTATACGAATATTCAAGGGCTGAGAAAAAAGAAAGAATAGCAATGATGAGGAGCAAGTTCCTCGACAGGAGCCATCTGCTCAGCTTAAGAACAGCATTGGAAGAGCTAGGCAACTAAAATGGAAAAAGTCTCACTAAAGATATCGGAAGGACTGGCCTCCAAATTTGGGAATGAAATAAAATCAGTCTTGTCTAGAACAAATGATAAAACAATAGAAGTAACTATACTTGCAAAGGCAGAAGATAATTCACTCATTTATGAAGAAGCATATGCATTAGCAAAACAGCCAAAGACTAAGGTAGAAATAAACATACTTGATGCGGAAGAATTTTTTGAAAAACTAATGGACAATGATATAGAATCATTAGAAAGATTAAGATTGTCAGATGTATGTTATGACAATAATAGATTCATATCCCCGATTAAAGCGCTTGTAGATTCTGGAAAAGTATTCGGGCAAAAAGAGCCTTTAGAGATGACTTCTGTGGCTAGGCAAAGGTTTGCACAAATAGATTCTATGAAGCATGATGCAGTAAAGAAACTTTATGGTGCGATAATAACATCGGCAAATGCTGCACTGTTGGCCAGGGGATATAGCATACCCCCTACAAATGACCTGCCCCAATATCTAAAAGAATGTTTTGTGAAACATGACCTTCTTGAGAAGAAATACACCAAAATCTGCGAAAGGATAATATACACTTACAAGAAAGCAAATGACAACCAACCTTTCGAACTCTGGGAATTCAGCCAGCTAAGCTATGAAACAGAGATTTTCATCGAGAGAATGAAGACATTACTAAGATAGTTCCTCGGAAAACCCTGAAAATTTGCATTAAAAAAAGCCAAATTAATTTTTAAAATCTTAATATCTAATTTGAATGACCAAAAAAAAGCTAAATTTAAGATTGCAGAGAGGGCAAGCAGGTTATGAAAACCTTTGGCGTGACTTGCCCATCTCTGACTTTAGTTGTCCACACACCTGTGGCAGATGCCGAGCTTGAGGCTGTTGCGGTTCATGCGAGCGTTGCAGTAGAAACAGCGGAATGCCTTGATTGCGCGAAAAAGCAACCAGTGCAGCCGCCTCTTGAAATGCACGTTGATGTACTTAGTCTCGTTCATGGTGTCCCCCTTAATCCGCACATGCTTCTTCAAGGATGCTCTCCAAGTTTGCCGCCATCTCGGATGAATTGACGAGGAGCTCATAGATGTAGCCGCACTCATCAAAATCAGTAGCGTGGCTGGCGATGCTCGTAACGACTGCGAGGACTTCATCATCTACCACCTCGCACATCGCAGCTTCGTTGATGGAACCACTATGGCAAATGCCTTTGCCTTCTTGGTTCCATGACTGCCCTTGCTCATCTGTGAACATGATGATGACACGTGTAGAATCATCACGCCATGACAAGCGAGCCATTCTTTCTGAGTTGACATCGTAGAACTCGCCATCGCTCGCTGCAAGGTAGACAGCATCCCAGCTGGCTTCGTCCCCTCCAACATCGCAGACTAGCGAATCCAGCGATCTCTGAAAATAGTAGAAGATAGAGAAGTTTTGGTAGATTCCAGGTTCGCAACTCCAATCGCTATGCGGAATGGTGACAATACCCAGCCTGTAGCGATTGTTGCCATCAAACCTTCCGCCAACACTTCTCATCGCTTCCTTGACTGCCTGGCAAACCCAACCCATGGAACCTGACTGGTCCATCACGAAAAGGATATCGACATCGCGGATGCCGATAGGGATGCAGACATCGTCGACAATCTCTCCATCCTTGCATCCATCGCAGTTGTTGTCGACCCTGTCGCAAAGCAATCCTCCCACTTCCGGAATTGGAAGAACCTGCTTCTTGCATT
>JAHFJF010000086.1 GCA_023245975.1 archaeon | reverse complement strand
GTGTAGTTTTTATGCTATCAAAAATTCCGAGTTCTGAGAAGTATGTTATTGGCCATTCTCTTCTTTCTTCATTGCCTTTTCTCTTTAGTATTTTTTCCATCTCAAACTGTGATTCATTCGCATGCATCAGCATCCTCATTCCAAATGATTTGCATGCTTCCTTGCACATCAGCATCGCAGCATCATTCACTGTATATGATGCATGCGGCGATATTGCAGCTTCTACCAACCCATCATTTAGTTTCATTGCATTCTCTGCTAATTTTATTGAGTCCCAAGGAGACTTGGCTGAAGGAGTTGCCATTGATGAGAATATCGTCTCGCCTACAATTGCCCTTATACCAGCTTCTTTGTATGCCTGCATAACCCTTTCAGAGTGAAAATACATTTCAGTAGTTGTAGTTGTGCCGGCATTGAGCATTTCTATTGCTGCTGCCTTGGAAGCTAGATAGACAAAATCAGGATTGGAGGAGAATTCCTTTTCCAAGGGGAACATGTACTTATGAAGTACATCCTCCAAAGTAGTGCCTTCAGGTATTATTCCCCTGAAAAAGATCATTGGAGAATGGTTATGGCAGTTGACAAAGCCAGGCATTACTATGTGCCGGTTTAAGTAAAACACTTCTTTTGGTTTGTATTTAGAAGGATAATCATTAACCGGCAGTATATCTATTATCTTCCCTGCATGAATAACTACTGAATAATCTTCTCTGATAGCTTCATCAGTCATTCTAAGGAGGTATTTGCATCTCAAAATTTTATCAACAATTACCATTTGGCTATGAAATAATGTTGTTGTTTAAAAGTATTTTGAAAAATAAAGTAAAAAGCGGCAGCCTTGATAAAAATTATTCTGCTGCGAAATCATCCATTGTCAGGCTTAGCTCTTCATCAGCCTTTATTTGGCCGCGGTTCTTAAGGTATTCCTTTGTTAATACCCAGAACAATAATCCTAATGATTTCTTACCTTTGTTATTGCATGGCACCATTAAGTCTAAGAAATTTGCTTCATTGTTTGTATCGCACAATGCTATTACTGGAACGCCGACCTTTACTGCATCCAATACAGCATTCTTATCAGGCCATGGGTCAACTACAATCAATAGCTTTGTCTCAGAGAAATTGTCAAGTCTTGAATTAGTTAGCATTCCAGGCCTGTATCTTCCAGCAATTACCTTTATACCAGTCATTTTTGAGAATAGTTTCACAGATTTCCAGCCATTTTCCCTTCTGCATACGACAAGTATGTCTTTCGGCTCGTATTGTGATATGAATTTGGATACAGTTGCGATTCTTTCATCTATTTTCTTGACGTTCATTACTGCCAGTCCATCATTCCTTATCTTGTAGATGAACGGCTCCATGTACTTTGTCTTGAATTTAGTGCCTATGTGCAGCCCTACTTTAAGGTAATTGTCTAATGGTATCAGGTACTCTTCAGTTGTCATAGGAGTATCGGAAATGGAGGGTGTTTATAAAGCTTTTTGTTGGGAAGCTTCTAATTATTCCTTTAGCATATCTGATGACTTGATATAATTTATTCCTGAATCATTAAGCAACCTGATTATTCTGTTTTTCTGGTCCCCCATGCCTTTCCAATCAATTATTGCACCAGAGCATTTCTCTTTGCTTTTTGAAATTGCCTGCAATAGCATTTCTTTGTCAAAATTAGGCAGCATATATTTTGGGCAGTGATGGCTAATTGCAATTTCTGTCTCTAATTCTATCCTATTGAAATCATGCGGGTAATGTATGCTTCCCAATGCAATGTATGTTTTTCTTTCAGGAATATTCTTGCTTAATGTTTCAACGATAGTCTTTGCTATTATCTTTCCGCCGTTTGTATCATTCCATTCCTTTTCGCTTGAGCCAAGCTCAATGAACATGGCAGGCTTATCTAAATCAGGCCCGTGGTGTGTCGCTTCTAGGGTTATTTCAAAATCAGTATTAATAGCATTTTTCTTGAGATTGATGAACATTGCTTTAAGCAAAGATGCTGGCACGAAACACAATTTTCTGCCTTTCCCCCCCAATTCAGCCTTATCCCAATTGCCTGGGAAATGGCAGGTTAAAGATTTCTTTCCGGATGCAGCGCGATGCCTTGTTGCAAATATTAAAATCTCGCCTTTTACTTCTTTGTCTATTCCATCTAAATATATTGATTCATTATCAAATTTTCTTATTTCAGCATTTTTAGGCAATTTCTCTTTAAGGATCGCATCATAGATGTTAAGGGATGCAGCATCTTTCTCAGGGATTATTATTGAGTATTTCATTTCTTTTTTAGATTATCAAGGTCATAGACTCTTATAGTCTCAACTTTTCTGATGCTTGGCTGGTAGACTATGTGCATTGGTTCATAGTTCTCAAGTATATCCCGGATGAATTCATCAGTACTTTGTGTATTCTTGTCTATTAACAGATACCTTATTCTCCGGTCGCTAGGCTTGAAATACTGAAGATACTCAGAAACAGTTGGCGATTTACCGAATTTAGCCTTGAAGTTCTCCCTGAACAGATAATACTGTAATTGCTGTTCATGTCTTACATAATATGTAACCATTGTCATTGGCTCTGCAGGGAAATAAGTCTCGTTCTCTCCCAATAGCGCTTGGAGATATTCTCCAATTGGTCTTGCCCCATATTGCAATGCGGTGCTGCTTGACGGGTTACTCATGATATTATAAAGCTTGTAATTGCTGATGAAGTCTGGTGCCGTGTATATTGCATTATATAATGGGATAGAAAATATTAATGCTATTGCTACGATGTAACTGGCTTTGCCGAATCTGGCATATTTCTCTGCAATTTTATCCACCAGCATTCCTGTGCTTAATACCAAGCCGAACGAGAACAGGAAGAATATCCTTTCCAGCTTCATGCTCGGGCTTGTTGCTAGCATGAATAATAGCAATGCTACAAGATATGCAGTGAATTTCTCTTCTAATGTACCATTTATTGTTTTTTTCAGGACAAATGGCAGGTAAAGGATTGAAGCGATTATTATTAGCATCTCCAGGTTGCTGAAAGTAAGCAGGAATTTCTTAATGTCAGATAAAATTTCCTTGTTAAGACCCAATGTTCCTATGTCAGCTCCCTGTGCCCTGTATGCATTGATTACTGTTGGTATGTTTGAGAAGTTCTTTTCGAAAGTTAAGAATAATATTGCTAGATAGGCGGCAATTGCGATTATTGCCAATAAAAAGAATGTTTTAGGATCTGGCATATTCTCCGGTTGTTTAACGATGCCCAAGCCAAGTTCTTTGCTTATTTTATAGAGCAGGCCTTTTATTTCATCCTTGTATTTTATTGCCATTACAAGTCCGGAAAATATTATGTACATTGCCGCAGGCAATTTTATGCTGAATGCAAAGGCCATCATTGCTACTGTAGATATCCACCATATTTTCTCTGATTTGGAGCCTTTTTCAGCTTTAAGTGCCTTGAACAATGATATCAATCCAAAAACAACAAATGTATAAAGTATTATGTCTACATGTATCCATCTGCTGAAAACAAGTAAGAATGAATTGAATGCAATCAAGCCTGCTACCATGATAGTTCCGTGTTTTTTCAAAAGCATCGAAGCGAATATTATTGATAAAATAAAGAAAAGTATGCCAAAGATATACATTGGTGCATGGCATTGGCTGTTTGCCCTGATGAGTTGTTCGCCTATAAGTATTTCTCTCCCAGGATAAAA
>JAHFJF010000011.1 GCA_023245975.1 archaeon | reverse complement strand
TATTATAAGGAAGCATAAATATATATGTTTGTTTTCTTATTCTCTGTCATATGACCACCATAGAGTTTCGCAAAATAACAATACTCAGAGTTAGGAAGCCGGCCGATACTAGTGTTAATTCCGAAGTTCAATGGCTCTCGAATTCTTTAGGATTAGTTAGCTTAAGGGACAAAAGCAGGTCTTGCTTCAGGGTTTTTGTTGAACTACTTAAGGCTGCAAAGAAGGGAGTGTCTTTATCAAGTGATGAGCTGTCTTACAAATTGAATTTATCCCGTGGTACTGTAGTCCATCACCTTAACAGGCTGATCGCATCCGGCATAGTGATACATAACGGCGGAAAATATTCATTGAGAGTACGAGATTTGAAGCAATTGGTACGTAGCATTAAAGATGATTTGAATTCTTCACTGCAAGAGATTGAAGATATTGCTTCCGAGATAGACAGGCAGATTTAGAATCATTTCATCAGAAAAGCAAAATTGCCGTTGCCACTACTGTTGTCCACAAGCCATCCTTGTCCCCTTCTGCAGATTGGGTTACGTCCATCGTCTTCAATACTTTTCCTGACATCTTGAATAATTGTTCCCTTTCATCCCACTCTGTTTCAGGGTTAAATTTTATGCCTAATGTAGTAGCTAGCATTGTTGCAGCCAAATCTTCCGCATATTCTCCAGCCCTGTGAGCTGTTTCTCCATACGTATGGTGCTCAGAAAGGTAACCATAACCACTTTCATCTTTGGGGACTGCTAATCCTATAGATGCCGCTATTAATCTATTCGGCTCATTAGTCTCGCTTCTCGCCATTACGCAAAATGTTACTTGGCCAGGAGTTAATTTTTTTATTCCTTCTTCTTTGGGTATTATCTTGCAATGCGGAGGAAAAATGCTGGAAACCATTACTAAATTGCAAATTTCAATTCCTGCATCCCTCAATGCTAATTCAAAAGATGAGAGCTTATCCTTGTGCCTTCCAACGCCATGCGTGAAAAACATTTCCTTGGGAACCATTTCAAATGCCATTTCATAAACTCCTTGCATAATTGAAATTTTTTTTGTTTATAAAACTTCTTAAAATACGTGCTTGTCATTTGCGCCTTCATATGAATGCAAATCTTCCATAGAAAACCACAACCCAATTTCCCTGTCAGCATCTTTTTTGTTTCCTGACGCATGAACCAAATTCCTGATAGACATTTTTTTCTTGTCGGCATATTCGTATGACACATGAGCAAAATCGCCTCGAATTGTTCCTAATGGGGCTGCTTTAGGCTCTGTGGTGCCAACAATTTTTCTTACATTTTCTATTGCGTTAACCCCTTCAATAACCATTGCAACAACCGGAGCAGACGTAATAAATTCTTCCAATCCGTGATAGAAATCCTTGCCAACATGGTCTGCATAGTGCTCTTTTGAAAAGTCCTTATCTATCCTTACCATCTTCAATGCCGCTACTTTCAATCCTCTTTTTTCAAAGCGGCTTATTATCTCTCCAATTAATCCTCTTTGAACGCCATCTGGCTTTACAAGAACTAATGTAGCTTCAATCATTTGTTGCTAGCCCATTTAAATGAACTTGGCTTTCTACCCAACTTGAGCATATTCTTCTCACATCTCATACGGTCAAAATAAAGAATCCTTCCATCTTTTTGTGCATAAAGAACGCCAGTACCCCTTTCAAGTTCCTTGTTGCAAAATGAGCATTTGGGCATTTTTATTTACCGCCTTTCATCATTTTTCTGGCTTCTATTTCAGTTTCTCGAAGCATAAGAACATCCTTTAGCCTTACAGGACCCTTTACATTCCTTGTAATGACCTTATTAGCATCCCTGCCATCCATTATCTTGCATCTAACCTGAGTTATTTCCCCTCTTGCGCCAGTGCGGCCAACAATCTCTTCAACAACTGCAGGAAATGCATGTGAGAACAATACCTTTCCAGATTCCTGTTTCTGTTGTGAAGCCTGCTGGGGAACTTGGGCTACTTCTTCTTTTCTTGGCTTTTGCTCTTTCTGCTCTTTTGCCATTTTGATTATGCCTTAAGGCTGCCCTCTATCTTTGCCAACAAGTTTTTAGCATCGCCTTCAACAATTATCGCGACACAGCTTGTGCCCACAACCAATCCGGCTGCTGTTCCAAGCTCGTCTTTCTTTGCAACTGTAGCAAATAATATTCCTTTTTCCTTGCACAATGGCTGCAGGTGCATCACAACTTCAGGGGGATTAACATCCTTTGCTGCAACAACTAATTTAGCAATACCTTTCTCAACAGCTTTTGTAACTTCGTTTGTGCCTTTCTTAATTTTGCCAGAACGCTTTGCAAGTTCAATGGCCTCATAGACTTTTTCTTGTAATTCTTTCTCGTCCATTGTTAAAACCTCCTATCATTGGTTTTGCATAGAGAATTAGGGACTCCTTTTAAAGCTTTTGCTTCCTATTGGCTACCACCTAAGCCAGAGACTTATTTTATGAGGGATATAGGGGGTAATAAGCCGACTCAAAACCCTTTTATAACAGATAGAACAGATAATGGCTTATAGCTAATATCTGACCTTAAAACAATGGTGATAAAATGCTAAAACTTCGACCCGCAAAAATCGATGATTGCAAGGCTTGCTATGACTTGTCTAAGATTGAAGAATTAAAAAAAGCTTCTGGAGAATACATCAGGCTTTCTGACTTGAAAAAATTTATTAAAGAAAAACAAATTTTCATTGTTGCGGAATCTGACAAGAAAATAATCGGATATCTGTTTGGGGAGAGAACTGCGGGAGATGCCGTACTTTTGTGGTTGCTGGTTGTTCATCCAGATTACAGGAGTAATGGCATCGGAAAGAAACTCATGGTTGAATTTCAAAAGGTCTGCAAGAAAAGGAAGATGTATGAAATAATATTATATGCACCAAGGTTCAACAAGAAAACATTGCACTTCTATGAAAAGTTAGGCTATAATAGGGGCATGGAAGTTGTTGAATTCAATAAAGAATTTTAAGAAAATTATTCTTCTTCTTTCTGGCGCTGCCTTTCTTCTTCCTCTTCTTTTTCCTCTTGTGACTTTTCGCCTTCCCTTCTGATTACCTTAACAGCATCTAATTTCAGTGTAATTGGAATTGGGACTGCAGCTTCCAATAATTCAACTATTACTTCATCTTTTTGAGTATCTATTCTTGCAACCTTAGCCTGCTCTCTCTTGAATGGGCCCGAAATTATCTCAACAATATCATTCTTTTGGATGTTAACTGACTGCTTAGCCTGCTCAAGCATAGGCTCAATCTCTGCCATTGTAACTTCTTTTTTCAGCAATCCTCTTGCGTATGGAACTCCCTCAAATGATTCCCTTGCAGAAACTTCATCCATTGCTTCCAAGAAAACATAGCCTCGCATGCCATGAGGCCTTAATATTGAATATACTTCAAGCTTCTTTTTCATTGCATTTGACGTGACGAAATCAACAACTTGGTCTTCCCTGTTTGCGGTAGTTTTCAATGCATAGATGTGCGTTTCCATTTTAGATTCCAACTATCAATGTCCAAGTGACTGTTATTACAAAACCGATTAAGCCAATGAGGAGTATTCCAAGGCCTGAAATTTTTACGATAACCTTGTACTCTTCCTTGCTAGGTTTCTTGGTGATCTTAAGGATTCTAAAGCTCTCCTTTATAAAGCTTTTGAGTTTTACCCAAGTTTCCTTAAGCTTTTCTTTGAAGGCCATTCTGCTTAAGGAATAAGTTTTACTTATAAACTTTGCTTTTTTAATGTGGCTGTAATTTAATCAACAAACTCAATTCCAATCTCTTGGCTGAATTCCTTCTTGTCTTTAGGATTTGGCTTCTTCTTTGGTCCTAGAATTTGTGGAGAGTGCACGCCTGTAACTATTAATAATACTCTGATTGTCTTTTCCAAGTCTTCAGAAATCTGCGCACCCCAGATAACCCTTGCATCCTCATCAACCTTCGCAGAAACTGATTCTACTACTTTCCTTGCTTCGTCGAGAGTTAAATCAGTACCACCTGCCACATTAATCAAAGCACCGGTTGCTCCAGTAATATCTACGTCCAATAAAGGATTGTTAATAGCTTTCTCAACAGCTTCCATGGCCCTGTTCTCTGAATCTGATTCGCCAATGCCAATCATTGCAACCCCGCCCCTGCCCATTACTGCACGGATGTCCGCGAAGTCCAAGTTCACCAAGCCAGCTTTGGTAACCAGTTCAGCAATTCCCTTAACTGAGTTTGTCAATATCTCATCAGCAACCTTGAATGCTGTATGCAACGGCAGGTCAGGAGCTAATTCTAAAAGTTTATCATTCGGAATTACTATCAAAGTATCAACAGCTGTCTGCAATTTTTCCAAGCCAAGCATTGCATTCTCGTATCTCCTAGAACCTTCCATGGTGAAAGGTATTGTAACAATGCCAATAGTCAAGGCGCCAGATTTTTTTGCAATATCTGCTATTACAGGTGCAGAGCCAGTTCCTGTGCCGCCACCTAAACCACAAGTTATGAACACCATGTCTGCGCCTTGCAATTTCTGCTTTATCTCGGATTCCTGTTCCCTGGCTGCTTCTTCACCAACTTGCGGTATGCTGCCAGCCCCCAAGCCCTGGGTCAATTCCTTGCCAATCAATATCTTAACATCTGCATTTGAATATAGAAGATCTTGAGCATCAGTATTAACTGCAATTGTTTCACAACCAATTATTCCAACCTCTGACATCCTAGAAATAGAATTATTACCGCCACCGCCAGCACCGACAACCTTGATTTTTGTTTTTTGTTTTGAGAGGAGAGCTTCAAGCTCGGCATCCATTGGATTTCGCCTTGCATCATTGCCTTTAGGACCAAAACCTTTTGCAGAAATAACGTCCTTAAACATGCCTTCCATACATCAGCCCCCCTTTATTTTATCAAAAGCTGGATTGTATCCTATTTTATAAAGTTATGCCTGTTTTTTTGGTTCTTTTTTCTGCTTGACAAATTTTACTGATTTAATAGTAGGAATTCTTTCTTGCAATTTTTTTTCCAGCTCTTTAGCCAAAGGCTCAGGCAGTTCCATTTCAACAGTTGCATTACCTTCAGTTATTTCTGATTTAACCTCATGCAATCCCAAGAAAGTATGCAATGTAGCATCTAATTTTTCTTTGTCATCATGCAAAACCCTTTTTATTGTGAATTCATAACTTAAATCTTTACTTGCCAAAGGATGATTGAAATCAACCATTACCCTTCCTCCGGAAACTGTCTTTATTATGCCTGACATATTGTTTGAGGTAACCTGCATCCCTGGATAAGGATCTATTTTTTGTTCCTTGAACTTAGATGCAGAAACCAAATGATATAATTTCGCATCTTTCTTTCCGAATGCCTTGTCAAAAGAAACATCAATATTGTATTTCTTGCCAACTTCCTTCCCATCGAAAGCTTCATCTAGACCAGATATTACATCCTGCTTACCTATGCAAGCATACAACGGATGCAAATGGTGCTCCTCTGTATTTAATTTCAGCCTCTTTGCCTCTGCAGGGTCATTAGTGTCAAAAACCTTTCCTGATTCTTTTTCCTTGCCGACAAAAGTAACCTCAACGAAATCTCCTTTCTTTGCTAATACCATCAACCATCAAAATAATGGTTTGTTTATAAAACTTATGTTATGATTTAATTGATGTTATGAGGAATTCATGGCAATTATTATAAATACAGAATTAATAACCACTAATTTATGCATGACTGGAGACATAAGCTGGATCCTGTACTAAAAGAATACCTAGAGCATCTTGTGCATGAATCTTCTTCTGAAAGAAAGGCCTATGCCCATTCAAAGAAGCCAGGAGAAGCACAGCTTTGGGTTGCGCTGGCAATGCTGGCAAGAGAGAATGCGCAATTAAAGCAGGAAAACAAGTCATTCAAAGAATTGGCTTTGACATTAAACCAGAAATACAAATTCCTCGAGAAAGTAATGAGGGAAATAAACCCAAAGAAAGTTCCAAAGGATAATGAAGACCCTGCAAAAGCATTGAAAGATGTTTTGAGAAAATTATGAGCAAAGATTTATTAATAAGATGTTGTTCAGATAACAACGAAAAATAAAGAAGGTGATAAAAAATGGTGAATGAATTTTTGGTTAAGAAAGCAATCATTGCGGCAGCTTCAAAAGCTCTGGACTTTAAGAGAAAAAATCCTGAATCTATGGATGATGAAGCAATAGGACATGTCGTAGTAAATGCCAACAGCATACTTAAAGAGGTGTCATGGTAAATGGACAGAATGACAGAAGAAGTAGCTAAAAAAGCAATGGTGGCGGCTGCCAATATGGCATTAGACTATCGGAAGAAAAACCCACGGGCAACTGACAAGGATGCCTTGAGGTTTGTAATGAGCAATTCCAACAATATAATAACAGATGTTTCATTTTAGAAACTTATTTAAGCTAGGCAATCCTTTTTATTATTAACTTTTGATTTTTTTCCATCCAAACATTTTTATAATATCTTCCACTATAATCATCTCATACAATGCATAGGGAACTTCTCATAGTCGGGCTCGATCCTGGGACGACATTGGCATATGCCCTACTAAACCTTAATGGTGCAATATTATCAGTAAAAAGCTCTAAACAAATTAGCATGAATGCATTGCCATTGGAAATAACAAAACTAGGAAGACCGGTTGTTGTCGCTTCAGACGTGTATCCTGCGCCTAACTCAGTTAAGAAATTCGCGACTGCATTTGGCGCAAAATTAATATCGCCAGAAGAAAATATGACAATAAAAGAAAAGAATTACATTACAAGAGACTACAAATTAGATAATAAGCATGAAAAAGACGCCTTGGCGTCTGCAATTTTCGCTTTCAAGAGAATAAGGGGCATGCTCAACAAAATAGACTTGAGGTGCAGCCAAGCTGATTTTGATTTCGATCCGGCAGAAATCAAAAAACTGCTTCTTACTGAAAGCAGGTGGAACATAAACAGGGCAATGCAGGCAACAAACATAGCCATGGCTGATTTCAACATAAGGCGAATCTGAACTGTAACCCAAATATTTATATAGCAAACCAGTTTTTCTCTGACCTAATGGACAATACTACACAGGACATAGCAACCTCATTAAAGCCCGGAAGATTCGTAGTTTTTGACGGTATCGCATGCGAAGTAAAATCCTCACAAATATCAAGGACAGGAAAGCACGGCCATGCCAAATGCAGGGTAGAGGCGATAGCCATAAAGGATGGAAGAAAGATTATAAAAATCATGCCAGGGCATGATAACGTACAAATTCCAATCGTAGAGAAAAAGAATGCACAAGTGCTTTCAGTACATGAAGATAAAGCAAACATAATGGACATGGACACTTACGAAACATTTGACCTGCCAATACCGGAAGAGTTCAAGGGCCAAATCAAAGAAGGGTCCCAAGTAAACTATTGGATCGTATTGGGAGAAAAGCTAATCAAGCAGGTAAAGTAAAATGGCAAAATTCGAAGCAACAGCAAACAGGATATTTAACCGAGTATTCGTATGCAGAAGATGCAAGACAAAGACTAGGGTCGACATAAAAAAAGTTCTAGCCAAAGCAGTTGTCTGCAAGAAATGCGGGATGAAGAATTTCAGGCCGATTAAGAAAACCAAGTAATGAGATGATATTTTTATGCATAAGATTTTTGCTTATGGGACGCTTACAAAACCAGCGATATTGGAATCAATTCTAGGACGAGTGCCAACAATGGCAGATGATGAGCTGCAAAACTATTCCATTTCATCATATAATGAATATCTAAATCTAACTTATAATCAGGCATCAAAAGTTTATGGCAAAGTCTTTGAAGTAGATGATAAAGAACTAAAGCTGATTGACAAATATGAAGGATTTGAATATTCAAGGATAGGCAGAAAACTTAAATCAGGGACAACCGCCAATGTTTATCTGGTATTAATGCACAAACCAATTTTTCCAGAAGATAAAGCTTAAATAGATTCTTTCAGACTAATTCTATTAAAAAGAGGCAATTGTTATGAATTGGGATTTAATCTCATTAGGAATATTTTACGGTTTCATTCTATTAATTTATGCGCTCTATAAGAATAAGTTCGAAGTACAAGGCAAAATATTTATAATGTACAAATCTAAATTGGGCATAAACCTAATGGGGCGAATAGCCAAGAAATTCCCACGGCTATTGAATTATATTTCATACTTGTCAGTTTTAACTGGCTTTCTTGGAATGGGATTTATCTTATATTTTCTTGTAAAAGAAACCTTGAAATATATCGCAGTGCCAGGAACTGCACCGCCATTATCGCCTGTATTGCCTGGCATTGATATTCCAGGAGCCCCTGCCTTGTCTTTCTGGCATTGGGTAATCGCATTATTTGTAGTGGCAGTGGTTCATGAATTCTCACATGGGATTTATGCAAGGTTGTATAACATAAAAGTAAAAAGCTCTGGATTTGCTTTCTTAGGCCCATTACTTGCAGCGTTTGTAGAGCCTGATGACAAGCAAATGGCAGAAAAATCAAAATTCAAGCAGCTTGCAGTTCTTTCAGCAGGGCCATTTTCAAATCTTGTGTCTGGGATTATTTTCATGCTTATACTTTCTTTTGCACTGTCTCCTGCAATCTCTTATGCATTCCAGCCTCAAGGCTTGATAGTAACTGCATTTGTTGAGAATTATCCCATGTCAAAGACTGGGATTGAATTGCCATTCGTAATAACTGGAGTAAATTCGATTTCAACAAGCGACATTGATGAATTTGCGGATGCAACAGCTAAATTTAAGCCAGGCGACACTGCAACCATTCTTACAGACAAGGGAGAATATTCAGTAAAGCTTGCTGCAAATCCGGATTCCCCAGAAAAAGGATTTTTCGGTGTTACTGGATTCAAGCAGAAATATGATGTAAGGGATAGCCTCGCCTTCTTGGGAAAGATTCCATTTGCATTGCTGTGGATTAATCTCTTGTTCGTATGGCTTTTCATAATCAGCTTGGGCGTTGGCTTGTTTAATCTCTTGCCTTTGGGACCAATTGATGGCGGCAAGATGTTCCTTATTGGCGCAACTGCATTGCTCAAGAACGAAGAAAAAGCGAAAAAGGTCTTTATCGCAGTCAGCTATCTACTATTATCGCTAATTTTCATAAACCTATTGCCATGGCTGATAAAATTATTTGCATTCCTGTTTAAATCATTATTTTTCTTGATAACTTTAATTTAGTTTCTTAAGAACCAATATCTTTCTTGTAAGGGACTTATTTACATAATGCTCTATCTCAGATTCTTTCTTAAATTTTCCAATGCTAACATTTACAATGTTCGGAATCATTAAAACACAATAGCGGCCACTATTTAATCTGCTGTATGCATTTTTCAGGAATTTATTATAAAGATTGATGCGATTTTTCCCAAATAAAGATGATGACTTCCCATATGGGAGGTCTGTTACGATGGCATCACATTCCGGCAATTCTTTTGTTGCATCGCCCTTTGTTAATTGATAATTTTTAATCGTATATTTCTTTAGATTTCTTTCTGCCAGAAATAGCATCTCTTCATTAATGTCGAGACCGATTGTTTGAATTCCCATAAAACCTGCTTCAATCAATATGCCACCAGTGCCACAAAATGGATCTAATAAAGTATTGCCTTCCTTAATCCTAGAAAGGTTAACTAATGCCCTCGCTAATTTCGGCAACATTGAACTTGGATGGAAACCAGGCCTTAAATGCGGCCTTCTTTTTGAGAATTCTTCTTGGTTATCATACTCCAATATTCCTGAATAACAGGAACCATTCTCGCAAATTACCTGTATGACATGTTCCGGTTTCTCAAGATTAACTTCTGGCGCTTTAAAAGAATTCCAAACTGCATCAGCTGCCTTTTTCTCACTGAAATTAATTGCCCGAACACAATAAGCGCCTGTTATACCAAAATCCGCAGATTTTAGTTTCTTAAGCAATTCCTTCTCTTTGCATTCTACAATCAAGCGAGTTACTTTTTTAGTGTATGCCAGCCTAGTAAAATCAAATTTCTCACAATCGACAATTGCAATTCTTCCATTTACTTCAACGTTATTAACAAATGCTTTTATCTCCTCAATTCCAAGCTTTAAATTCTCACCTGACAGGTAAAAGGCATATCTCATGTTCTTAAGAATTCTATCTCCTTGATCTTAACAGAAATGTCCTCGTGGTATGTCTCAATGGTAACTTCACCATTCTTTGGGATTATAGCCTTGAACTTTTCCAATGGATAATTCCCTTTAAAAAAATGTAAATCTATATCAGTATCGCTGCTTATCCATCCATCTGAAATATGGTAATGCCTTGGATTTAGAGAATTAATTTGTCCTATTAATTTGATAAAGTCTATCTTCAATACTGCTGCGGCACATGTTGCATGCGAAAAATCCAAGCAGATACCCAAGCCTAATTTCTTTGAAATAGACTCAATGTCTTCAGGCGTGGCAAATGGAAAAGAATGGTATTTGGTTTTTTTAGGCAAGTTCTCCAGAATAATCCTATCATCCTTATTTGCACTTATAAATTCTATTATATTCTCCTCATTGCAGCCATCATTGGTAAAATGGCCAACATGCGTTATCATCTTTTTTGAATTGAGATAATCTGCTGCTTCCTTTGAGAAATCAAGAATTTTTTTTGACAATTCCCATGAATTCTTATCTGCAGGATTAAAGCCAAACTTATTATGCGGGACATGCACAACATATTCTGCACCATATTTCTTAAGCAGCCTGTAATCAAATCCCGGCTCTACCAGGACTTCAATAAAATCAGCATGCTTAGCATATTCCGGAATAAGCTCATGGTCCTTGGAATATACCTTGATGCCGATTCTCATTCTAGTTTCCTGAAAAAGCCGCAAAGGCCAAATGCTTCCCTTCTAGTCAGCATTGATTTACCTACAAGCCTTTTCCATAGCTTCCTTTGCGTTTCACGCTTTTCATTAGTTGTGAATTCAATCTTTGCTAAAGCATGATCAATCAGTTTTAGCAAAGCCTCTTTATCCTTACCTGTGGCCATCTTTATTGCCGTTGCTTCGTTGCTTCCCATATAAATTTCATATAATAATATTGCTGCTGCATGCGAGACATTCATTGTCGCATATTTCTTGGCAGCCGGGATTGTTACTATAAAATCGCATAGAGATATTTCCTCATTGCTTAATCCATGATCTTCCCTCCCTAAGACTATGCCAGTATTGCCCAATTTACTTAGCATACCAGAAAACTGCACTGGAGACAAAGGTGTTCTTTGCAGGTTGTAATCAGTACCTGTCCTCGCTGTTGTTCCAACCAAGGTATCGAATTTCCTTCTTGCTTCTTTCAGTGAAACTATTTTTTCTGCATTCTGTAGTATGCTTTTAGCATGTGTGGCCCTATCTAATGCTTCCTTGCTCAAATGATTACACTTTGGATTAATCAAGGCTAATTTATCTAAGCCAAAATTCTGCATAACCCTAGCTATTGCCCCAAGATTGCCCGGATTAGCTATCTCCATTCCAATAACAGTAACTTTTGCCATTATTTTACCCTGATTTAAGACAAGTTATTTAAATGTTATTTAAGTTAGAATTGGCTATGCTAGTAGATGTTCACGCACATTTGGACTTTAGGGATTTTGATGAAGACATAGACGAAGTAATCAAAAGAGCGCACGGAGCTGAGGTAATAGCTATAATTAACAATGGGACTGACCCTGCGACCAATAGAAAGACAATAGCATTATCAGCTAAATACCACTTGATTAAGCCTGCATTAGGCATTTATCCTTCTGAAACCGTTAAAATGACAGAAGAACAGCTTGACAAGGAATTCAAATTCATAGAGAATTCAAAGCCTGTAGCCTTAGGAGAAGTTGGGCTGGACTTGAAATTATTGCCTGACTTGAAAATCCAAAAAGAGGTTTTTGAGAGATTCATAAAATTGTCTGAAAAGATGAAAATACCATTGATAGTGCATTCCAGAAAGGCTGAGCAAGAAGTTTTTGATTGCTTAGTATCATCAAATGCAAAACTTGTTAATATGCATTGTTTTTCTGGCAAATTATCCTTGGCTAGGAAGATAGAAGACAATGGATGGTATATGTCAATACCGCCAAACATAGTCTTTTCAACTCATTTCCAGGAATTGGTCAAGACTGTTTCTTTAAGCCATTTACTGACAGAGACGGACAGCCCTTTCTTATCCAATGAAAAAGGCGGTCGGAATGAGCCTGCAAATGTTTCTTTTACAGTTAAGAAGATAGCAGAGCTCAAAGGATTGGATACTACCGAAACTGAAAATAACATTTTCCTGAATTTTAGCAGGCTTTTTAAAGGAATTAGGACAAAGTAAGGGAAAATTATATATATTTTACACCCTTAGACAAAAAAGAGGTGAACTGATTGCTAGTAACAAGGCCACGTCTGGTTCTAAAACCAAAGAAATCTCCTAAAGAAGAAAAAATTAAGCCAAAGGCTAAGTCAAAACCTAAGCAAAAATCTCCAAAGAAGAAGCAAAAGGCCAAGAAACCACTGCAAAAGAAAAAGAAGAGGCGTTAAACTTTCAGTATTCTTCCTTCTGGCCCAGGATTAGTTATTACTGTCTTACCTTTCAAATCAACCTTGCCAAAAGTTTCGTGAAGGTGACCGCATATCCACAGCATCGGCTTGTATTTCTCAATAAATTTAGTATAAGACTTGCATCCACGATGGCCCATATCAGACCCAAGATAATCCGTTTTATTGCCATAAGGTGGGCCGTGGCTTACCATGATTACTATATCATCTTTCTTTATCTCTGAAGCGAATTTCTCTGAGACTTTATCGAAAACTTCATCGTTAGTGGCAAATCCTCCTCCGCCATAACCGAATATAATATAATTGCCTAAGCGATAAGAACACATATGCAAGAATTTTGCATTTTTATACTTCTTAACGGCTTCCCTCATTGATTCCTCATCCTCATGATTACCGTGCAAGAACAAGACAGTCTTTTCCCAAGAGCATATTTCAGCCACCATCTTCTCAAGGTTTCTCCCCCAGTTCGTCAAGTCACCATGACAGACAATAATATCTGCATCACTTACTTTTTCCTTTACTTCCTTTAATGATTTCCTGCTCTCGTGGAAATCGCTGAATGCCAATATGTTCATAGGGTTATTTTTTGTTGAAAGGATTTATATACTATGCTGTCATATAAAATCAGAATGCCTTACACGGCAAAAAAAGAGAGCAGCCCATTCGGTTATGCATTTGTGATGTCTTTTGGAGGGCTTTTTAGGAAAGCCACCAAACTGGCATTGATTCTAACAGCGACAATGGAACTAGGCATAAGGTCAGCCGACTTGACTGCAAAAATCTCTGGCTATAACGACCAGTATGAGAATAACGCGCCAAAAATAACAAGAAAGCTTGAAGATGAGTTAAACATTGATATTCATACGCCAAGAATATATTCCAGCTTTGCCGAATGCAGGGCTGCCTTTATTGCATCATATCTGGATTATGCAAATGTTACGGATAAGAATTATGGCCTTCTTGCTTATATGCAGCTGTATTACCATTCAACAAGGGATGCACTGATTATGAACAGGCATATTGCAGGATTATTATATGGCCCAGAAGAGGGAATTACAGTTGCACTTTACAGCAATAATGCCATAACATTAGCACCATTCGACAATTCCCCAAAATTTGAAGAAGATGAGAAATTAGTATTAGCACATGAAATAATGCATGGCTATGTACATGAAGTAAACCCACACATCTTGGATGTAGATGATGGCAGTGAATTCTTCATAAGACTTACAATAGATGAGGGGATAGCCACTTATGCTTCTGAATTTGTTTATGGTAATGGATTTTTAGTAGCGATGTCTGAAGTAATACAACCTACTATTACTGAAACACAACTCGATATTGACAAGCTAAGCCAGTATTTTGCTGGAACTGGATTTGTATCGAAAGTTGTGAATGAAATAGGGCCTCAAGCAATAACATTAATTGCGCAGCATCCACCAAAGACATTTGAAGAGCTATCTCATCCAGAAGATTACGCCCATTGGCTGCAGACGATTCAGCCTTAGTTAGTTAGCACATGATTATCTTGTGTGATATTTTTCCCTTTCCCATTCAGTAACTGCTAAACGGTATTCCTCAGCATCCTTGGCTAAAGTCTCAAGGTATTTGTCTCCAAAATCCCCAAATGCATCCATTATTACCTTATCATTCTCCATTTCAGTAACGGCTTCTGCCAAAGAGCATGGCAATTCTACAATGCCTTTATCTCTTCTTTCTGACTTGCTCAAGTGGTAGATATTTGTGCTGTCAATTGGGTCTACATGGAGATTATCTTTAATTCCATCCATGCCTGCAACAAGCATTGCTGAAAACGCAACATAGGGATTTGAAGATGGGTCGGGGCATCTGAGTTCAATCCTTGCCGCTTTCGGATTGCCTTTTCTTTCAGGCTCCCTAATCATCGCTGACCTATTAGTCCTTGACCAGCAGGCATAAACCGGGGCTTCATAGCCTGGAACCAATCTCTTGTAAGAGTTTACTGTTGGAGCTATAGCTGCTGCCAATCCACGCGCATGCTTTACTTGCCCTGCTATGAATTGCAATGCAATATCGGAAAGCTCTGAACCTTTGGCAAAAGCATTATCCTCGCTTTTAGAAAGGCTTTGATGGACATGCATCCCTGAACCATTAACTCCGAAGAATGGCTTTGGCATGAAAGTAGCATACAAATCATAGCTTTTAGCGATGCGTTTAAGTGTTTTTTTAACTGTTTGAATATTGTCTGCATTTTTCAATGCGTCATCAAACGTGAAGCTTACCTCATATTGGCCAGGCGCGACTTCGTGATGGAATGCCTCTACACTAACTCCCAGAGATTGCAGTGCAGATTTTATATCACTATAAATTGCCATCATTTTATCACTTTCAGGAGCAAAATAATAATCCATGTCAGAAAATTCAAAAACTGGCTTACCATCTTTCATTGGCAACAGGAAAAATTCCATCTCTGCGCCTGTTTTGTACGTATAGCCTGTTTTATTCTTAACTTCTGATGCTATACGCTTCAATAAATCCCTCGGAGAATATGCAAGTGGCCCATTCTTATCATGAAGATCACAGAATACAACTCCCGTATTAGGTGTCCACGGATCCTCTTTTAATGTACTCCAATCTGGAACAAGGAGAACATCACTATCGAATATCTTCTTCATTCCGAATGAAGAGCCATCTGTCCACGAATCTCCTGGCTTTTTCCCTGCTATAGGGACAATCTTGCTGAATGGCTCACCTGAAACGCCCGTAAATTGGTATATCAAATTCTCAAACCTGCTGAATTCCTTGTCTTCCATAAAAATCATCCCTCCTTGTTAAAGTTACTTT
>JAHFJF010000085.1 GCA_023245975.1 archaeon | reverse complement strand
TACCTTTTCAAATAAATCAAATGTCATGTTCTGCACAATATCTTCTCTTTCAGCTATGTCTAATCCATATCCCTTTGCCAGGCTCAACAATGTCGGCCTTTTTCTCTGAATATAATCTTCTACCATTCTCATAGATTCAGCTTTTTCCATTTTACCAATACCAAGCATCTTCGTCGATTAATTCCCGAAGCCTTTTCCTTGCCCTGAATTGCCTTGTCTTTACAGTTGCTTCTGGGATTCCTAAAAGGTCTGCAAGTTCCTTGATTGTAATATCCCTGTCGAATTCCCTAAAAAAATCAATCATAACTTTGTATACTTCCGCATATTGTGGCCCTTCTTTTGCCAATAGAGATATTGCTCGTTCTAATTCTGGGATTAATGGCTTTGCAATTTCTTTTAAGGCATAAAGCTCTTCTGGATTAGGCGCTGCTTTTGCTATAAGCTGCCCATTAGCCAGGTTAGATTCATTATTTTCAACAAATTTTCCTAGTTCCACATCGATTTCCGTTCTTCTTTGTAGACTCTTTCTTGATCGTATGTAATTTTTGATTGTGTTTGAAAAGCATGCATTAGCATAAGTATTGATATGGCATTCGCCACGAAATCTTGGCAATGCATTATAGAGATCTATCAAGCCTTCCTGATATATATCATCACAATTTGATTTGTTGAATACACAAATCTCAACTTCCCTTCTAAGTTTATGGCCATAATTCTTTAAGATATCCTGGAATAATCTATCAACTTCTCCTTTTGCTAATAGGCTTTTTCCGATTATTGTTTGAGCGTCCATGGTTAAAAATCTTTTTACTACTACCAGATAGTTACCAATATATAAGGCTTTGCATACAGAAAATAAGGCCCCAGTAGCCGCAAAATGGCTTATAGCAAGCTTTATAAAATTCATTTGCTATTTCCTAAAGCAATGAAAAAGAGGTTATCCAAGAAGGGAATATCTCCCTTGATAGCGACTGTGCTCCTTGTCGGATTTACTGTTTCTTTGATTGCATTGGTTATTATATGGGCTCGCGGATTTATTACAGAAAAGGCCCAGAAAGAGGACATTTTGGCTCAAGCAAGGATAAAGTGCCAAAGCCTCTCATTTGACGTAACTTATCTTGCCCAAGGTGGCTCTTCTTTGGTAACAAGGGTGAAGAATACAGGTCCACAAAACATTGATGGATTTATATTCCGGATAAAGGGATCAGATGAAACCCAGCCTCTTGAGACTACTGACATAATACGAAGGGCTGATTCTAGGGAGATACAGACTTCAATAGGAGATGTGGGAACTGTAAGCACTGTCGACATCATTCCACGGATAAGGGCAGGAAAAGGAACATATGTTCCTTGTTCAGGGCAGCATAAGGAAGCTAGAGTAAAGAGCGCATAAAATAGAATCATTTATTTTGTATTGCTGGTTGTTGTGGTTGCTGAATTTCTTGTGCATATGGCGGATATTGCGGCTGCCCCGTTAATTCAAATCTTGATATAGGCACAAGCCTCCTGAAAATAAAGAAGATTATCAGCAATATTAGTAAAATTGCCACTAGATCAAGAGATACCCACCAGTCAATCTGCAATTGACCATAGCTCCAAAGGACTGCCACTGAACTAAGAAAGTATATCGGAGTTATTGCACCAAGTGCATAAGTCAATGTTTCCCCAAATTTCCTTGTGAATGATATATAGATTAGGAATATTGAATAGATTATCATAAATCCAAATATGATGAATCGAGGCCAGAAATCACCTATCCTGGCTGCACTGAATATATATCTCATTGCATCAACCCCAATCCATAATAGTGTTACGCCATTTCCCAATACATTGTTCCAGCCAAGCTTTTCTGATCTGAACATGCCAAAATATATCTCTAAAAATATCCAAATAATGAAGATGGGCGCAAGAATCCAGAGAATGCTTAAATCTAAAGTGAAAGCTGACCAAATCTCTTTCAGCCCGAGAAACATATTGTCTGCAAGAGTTGCCATAAGTAATAATTGAGCAAAGAACTATTTAAAAATATCTAACCCATATATCCAGGCATCTTTGTAGGCTGTATTTGTTCTTTCTTTTTATTATGGTAATCCTTGTATTTACCCCAAACTCTTTTGCCCTTTTCCTTGTCAAAGACTTTTATTACCACCTGTCTTGCAACAGGTACTTTCTCAGAAACAATCCTATAATCTACCAGGGCAATATCGCCTTGCTTAATCTTGTTTGCAATATTATCGGCCACCAAGAAAGTGAACATGTTCTCATCCCACATCTCCATGATTGCCTGTGTAGTCCCTTCAGAACATTTAACACCCTTGTCTTTTGGATTAAAAACTTCTAAAACTTTTCCTGGGTGATACATACAGTGCCTCTTTTTCTTTTTATGATGAATGCCTGCTTTTTAACCTTTTGTGTGTTTGAAACTTGAAGCTTTTTAAAAAAAAGTGCGGGGGACAGGACTCGAACCTGCGTAAGCACTAAGCTGACAGCTCTTGAGGCTGTTCCGTTTGACCACTCCGGCACCCCCGCAAATAAACTTGTGTGTGAGAAATAACCTTTGGTTAAATGCTTTTCGTATAGGGATTTAGGAGTAAATTTTTTCGCCATCTGGAAAAAGCCCGACAGAAAGCCTTTTATATGTGCTGTAACCCAAGAATGGTAACTAAAATGGTGCAGAAACTCCGAGTTAGTGACGTGATGCTTGAGGGAATTGTGAACCAGCCACAAATAAACTGCGGCCCATTTATACTCTGCTACGAGCCTGTAAATGAACCAAAAAATGTTATAACTTATTTCTATGATGATGAATGGGTCAGGATTGCATATTCTATTGAGTCAGATGAAAACAAATTTAGGATGAAGCAAACTACAAAAGAAGATTGTTATCTTTCAGGAAGTATATCTGACGTAAAGGCACTATTGCTCGAAGAAGCAAAAAAGCTAGAGGCCATTGTTCTTTTTGCCCCAGTAAAATTTCCCGTGCAAGTTGGCAATGGCTATGTTGATATGCCAGAAATATTAAAGGAAATTGGCATTGCTACTACTACTTTTACTGCCAGGTATCTCTCATACAAAAAAAGTGCTTATTATCATGCTGCAAAAGAGGCGCATAAGCTAAAAGAGGGAAAACTTTAATCGGGGGTAAACAAAAATGAAAGAAGCTGAATGCAAAGAATGCGGGGCACTATACATCCTGCAGTCAGAGAAAGTCCCAAGGGCAATGAAATGCACCTGCGAAAGCAAAGAGTTCAAAGTAGTAAAGGGCAAGGAATAAGGCTAAATCAACAGCCTTAACACCAAGAAGCCGGCTGTGCAGCCTGCAGTAATGTAGGGCATGGCAGGATAGAATTTCTTGCTGCTGCCAAATACGAATAGGCCAGTAAGAGCTATTGATGAAAATACTGGGATTATGTATGTCCTGTAATCTATCATAGGCAATCCATATTGTGTCATTGCAACTGCTGCAAATAAGAGAGGGAATCCGATATCGCCGCCACCAAGTATTGCAATTGAACCTTCATTTTCTTTCGCCTCTTCTTTTCCAGCAACTATTTTTCCTGACATTGATGATTTCATTGTCTTTTTTCCCGTAGATAAATTATAAGGGATCATTAATCCTGCAAAATTATGGCTTTTTCCCTGGAACTTTGCCAGCTTAATCATGTGCTTTGTCTTGTATACTGCTATATAATCATAAACCGATATGATGCACAATAGCAAGAATGCCGAAAGGATGTTCAGTATTGGTGATAATATGGCCGATA
>JAHFJF010000010.1 GCA_023245975.1 archaeon | reverse complement strand
TGAATATGGGCCGTATGGAGAAGAGAGAATTTCCAAGATGCTTACATTGCTCACCGAAGGTGCAGACGGGATTTGCAGAGATTACCTGAATGGTGGAGACTGAATATGATACTTGTAGGGACTATACATACTGATTTGGCTGGACCAAGAAGGCTGGAATGCCTTTTGAATAAATATCAGCCAAGGACTATCGCCTTGGAAGCGCCACATAATTATAAATTAGAGGACATAATCCCATTAATTTCAAATGCAAAAAAGATGTTAAGAAAGAAAATGAAAAGAAATCCAAATGCAACTGAACTAGAATTTGGGTTGCTAGATTCTCTTAATTATGAATGGCTTATATCATTTAAATATGCAGGATTAACAGGCTCTAAATTGTATCCTGTAGACTGCATACCTATAGAATTGGATGTTAACTTTTTTGTTTATTCAACATACAATATGATGGCTTATGTTGAACCGTCCTGTGACATTCAGAAAAGATATTACAATTGTAATAAATCTATTAAAAAAGAATCGAAGGTCGTAAGTAATTTTTGTTGTAATAAAAGGGAGAAATTTATGGCTGACAAAATCTTGAGAATAAAGCCAGATATGTTTATTGTTGGGCTTAGTCATGTATTTGATGAATATTTGGATGGTAGTCCTGTAAAACCATTGCACAAGAGATTAGGAAAACTTGTTACAGAAAGAATAAGATTATGCGATGCTGATAAATACCTTGAAAAAGATTAATCCGAGAAAATAGCGGCTGCTTTTTTAGCTACAAAAGGACAGCATTGACAGTTCCTTCTTGGCCAGGCCTAGAAGTTACTTTAGCTTTGCCCAAATCAGTATCTATAACTGTCCCTTTAGTTAGAATATTTCTAATGACAAAATGCCTGTTGGCTTTGTTATCAACGATTGTCTTTATCTTTGCAGTAGAATATTTTTTAGTCTTGGGATTGTAAACGTTTGCAGTTTCTGCCTGCATAAGTATCTTCTTAATAGAAGCTCCACGACCCCTAAAAGTCTTTACTTTTCTTGCACCAAGCTTAGTGAGGTTAGGCTCTCTTCTTAACTCAAATACTCTTTTCTTCCTGTAATCCACATACCTGCCGCCTGTTGGCTTTCTCCTAGACCTAGAATTAGTCATTGACATGAGTGAGTTGGAACTTTGACTTGTTTATAAAGGTTTTCATGCTCTCTAGAAAGGTTTAAATACAATCTGCCTTTTTCTTAACAAAAATCTTATCGGAGGAATATACAAATGGATCCAGAAAGGCCCTTGGATGCTTTAAACGCAGCAAGGAACAAGAGAGTTATAGTAGAACTCAAAAACAAGTCGCAGATATTAGGGAAGCTAAAGGCTTTTGATATTCACATAAACGTTGTTCTTGATGAAGCCGAAGAGCATGAAAATGGGACAATGAAACGAAGAATTGGAAATGCCTTCATAAGGGGAGATGCTATAGTTCTTATTTCACCAGCTTGAGGATAAATTAAAATGGGCGGCGGCAATTTCGGAAAGATGACGAGGAAGAGCCTCCATGTGCCTTGCAGAAGGTGCGGAAGGCCATCATTTCATAAGATAGATACTGTATGCTCCAGCTGCGGCTATGGCAAAAGCTCAAGAATGAGACATTATAATTGGAAGAAAAAAGGAAAATAACTTTACCAAATTTTTCTAATCTTATAATCATCTGTTGAACCAAAAACTTCTTTTACTGCCATTTTAACATCTTTTTTAGTACGTTTCAAATGGTAATAATTATCATGTGCATGGACTGTTACTAAAATAGAATCATTGTTTTCGTACAAGTTTAAGCCGTGCTCAAATCTTTCATTCTTAATTGTGAAGTCTTGGTCATGGATTTCCTTGAACTTGTCATCTAAGGTCTTGAAATTATCTTTTAATTTCTTGGCAGCTTCCTTGTTCTTTGGCCTTATCCAAACTTGGTACATGCTTAATTATTGGTTTTATTCTCTGTATTTATAACTGTTATCAAGGAAATTGAAAAAAAAGAAATAAGAAGAAAACTAACTGCAATGGCCACATGTAGGCTTAACGAGTTTTAATACTCCGCCTAAAGTCAATAATGCACCAACAAATACTGCCCAGCCTGCGAAAGGCCATAAGGCATTTGCCAAAACCAAAACTCCAATAACAAGCACTTTTACACCATGGCATTTTCCGCAAACACCATGATAGCACGTCATATTATTACTTCCTTTATTGTCTCCTTTCATAAAAAACATCACCTCTTAATAATAAAACTAAGGATTATCGATATTTATAGCTTTCTGTTTGAGAGATTAAAATAAAGTGCGGGGGACAGGATTCGAACCTGCGAATGCACTAAGCAACCAGGTCCTAAGCCTGGCCCATTTGACCACTTTGGTACCCCCGCGTATCTCTAAGCATGCGGGAGACAGGATTCGAACCTGCGAATGCACTAAGCAACTGGCTCCTGAAGCCAGCTCATTTGACCACTTTGATACTCCCGCTTCTTGTGCGTTAATGCCATTCAGCGAGATATATAAGCTTTTTTATTTCGTGATTGCAGAATGGAACAAGCTTCTTGTCAAGCCAATTAAAAGAAGTGAAATCAGTGCAACAACAAAGCTCCAGAATGCGCTACCGATGCTGCCGGTAACATATTTTATCGCGATGTTAATGGTAGAACCAAACATCATGGCATATGAAAGCGAATGCAAAAAGAATATCGGAAAAGACTTTGTGAATCTGTAAACAGATGCAACAAGCCAATCTTTAATGCTCACTTTAATCTTTTTTATCGCCAGTAATGAATAAGACACGTGCAGCAAATAAGAGAGCAGTATAAGGCTGCATAAAATAAGATATAATTTCCAATCGCTGAACAGGCTTACTCTTATTATGGCTAGAATCTTATTGGCCAATGACATGAATACCAAATAGAAAGGAATTGTAATTACAAACATGGCCGGCAAGATGTTAATTATTTTTTCCTTTCTTAATATCATGTAATCAAATGTAATGAAAATAACCCAGATTAGGAAAATAATTGCCGGGACAATAAAGAATACAAAAAAGTTTAATTTTTCAACGATTGGAGATACTTGGGACATTATTGCCTGCAGCTTGTAAGCTCCTGTTGCTGTTTGATTGATTAATTCACCCTGAATTGCCTCGAAATCTGTTGAATAAGAATTAATCAAAGACAAATATGTGCTGATTTTGTATCTTGCATAAATTGCAAATGTTAGCATAAGGACAACTAATAAAAAATCACTGGTGTATATCTTCCACCATTTATTATGGAAATATTCTTTTGCCGTTGTTTTTATTGTCATTTTTAACTGCACTCATTTTGATAGGCTGCCCTTATTATTGCGTCGGCCACTGCTTTTTGGCCTTCTTGGTTTGGATGCAATGGGCCGCCATAGCCTTGCTTCAAATGCCCGGGGTCGTTTGGATCATTCAATGCTGAATATGCATCTACCCTTATATCTATATTTTCTGCTTCGTTTAGTATCCATGAATTTAATTCTTCCGTTTTTCTTTGCTTTGCCTCTGTCCAGCTGCTATAGCCTTTCCATGGCAATACTGTTACGGCAATTACTTTCAATCTTTTTTCCTTAGCCTGTCTATACATTGTTGCAAGATTACTTTTTATGTCTTCAAGGCTTCTGGGCATGTCATTAACACCAGCCATTATGATAACTTCATTATAATTGCAATTCAGCACTTGCCTGCCATATCTTGCAAGCATTTGGCCGGTGCCTTGACCATTAATGCCTAGATTTGTGAACCGCAAACCAGAACATCTTTGCCTTAGCGTTGTAACGTAACTTGTGCCGCCAAAAGTTACAGTATCGCAATCTAAGTTGCTTAGGTCAGGCTGCTCCCCGCCCCAGCCTGTGATTGAATCCCCCATGACAGCTATGGTCCTTGAAGTTTCCCTTATGCTATCTGAATCTGTCGAATGCTGTGCTCTCGACCTATATTGCGCCAATGCTGCTTCCACATTCCTATTAAACTTGCACCAATCAAATAATGGGCCTGGGTCATCTTTTGTTTCTGTTAATCCTGGTGCTGCACATTGAAGGTTCTCGAATTTCTTTCCATGTTGCCTGACATTTGATAATTGCAAATTATTCCTGATTAAAATTTCAGTTATCAACCTTACTAATGATTTCATCTGCGCATCATTATACTTTTCATATAATTCTCTTTCATTTGGAACTGAAGTGCAACTGCTTCTTGAACAGTCTGGGGGTGTTATACCGCCGCAAAACTCTACACAATTATGGCCTGCATTTGCTATTTCTATTCCAATTGATCTTTCATTATTAGGCAGAGCATGTTGAGCCGCGAATCTTTCATCAACTTCCTGGATATAATTCCCAGGCCTATCCATAATATAATGTACACTCAAACCAGAGGCCGCAAAAGTATTGTGGGCCGTTATTGCCCTTCTTCCATCAGTGCCGTGCAGAATTACCATGTCAATTGCCCTGCCCCTTTCTTCTTTGCTGCTGTCAGCCTTAAACTCGCATCGATCATCGCTGCCACATTGAGTTGAAGGATTTAGGCTAACTGCGCCATAATCCGGAGTGTTAACCGATACTGCTCCCGTGACAGTTTGTGTTTCAGTTTGCCGTTCAGTCGCCGAGGACCTTACAGCCCTTTGGGCATCTTCAATCCATTTTTTGATTAGCGCATTAGCTACCGGCCATCTGCTTGCCTGGCGTGAGCATCCATCATAATTCGGGAATGCATTGCAGGGGTCTCGATTATTTTGCTGATATCTCCGGATATTGCTGCCGCCTGTTCCGGGCCCATATGTATGGCCAACCCTTATGTCATTGAATGTTGTAGCGCCATTAGTTATTGAATTTGCCAAAGCCCGTGTTCCGCAATCTAAGCCGCCTTCTATTGTAACTGTTTGTGATTTTATCCTCCCTAATTCTTCCTGGCTATTTACACGCGAAGCACGGCCACACCTTTCAGCCTGGGCAGGCAAAAGGCCTGCATTGCATTGCAATGGCCCATATGAATTCTCACAGATATCAGGAGGATTTGCTTCGCGCGAGGATTCTTTCCAGTTTGATTCAACTTCAATTGCAGCTGCTATGACATATGGATTTACATTATATCTTCTTGCAACATCTTCAATGCTTCTTACAAATCTATCACGCTGTGATTCGGTTACATGTGTTTTTGTCTTTAAATATTCACCAATAACTTGCGGCAGTGCATAATTTATTTCAGGATTAAATCTGACATCATTATAATCTTCGCCAATTCCGGTATTCACGAATAGCCATTGTGGCGCATTGCCACTGGCTGTTGATTGGCTAGTGGGCTGAGAAATGCTTTCACTGCATTTTTCTTCTTCGTCATTATATGCGCATCTCTTCCCAATGCTAATAGTGCAGGAATCATAATTAGTGCACCTTGATTTGTCTCCATTAAAATCACTGCAAGATTGGGCTGCATCGCATGAACTGCAATCTCCACCAACCAATGTCCCGGGTGTGAAATGACAACTTGCACCATTAGTATGACATTCTTCTTCATCACAAGGATTGAACAGGCTTCCGCATTCTGAGCAATCATTCTGGTTTGTGATTCTTTCATGCCTTGCCATCCCAGTATCTGGGATGCATCTCCCAGAAGAACCGACTGCCAACCATGTGCATTTCAAGCTTGATTGTGAAGTGCATCTTTGGCTTTCACATTTTGACCTGTCAAAATCAAATGATGAGCAATCATTTGCCCTTGCACATGAATAGCATTCATTATTTCCTATTGGATCGGCGATATCTATGCCTAGAACGTCATTTACGCGCTCGAAGAAATAGCAGTTTTGGTTTATTCCATTGCATTCTTCCTTGTCACATTGGTTCAAGGCACCATCACCACATCTCGCACATGCTGCCACTTCGGCATTTACCTCAATTGGGCTGCGTGCAATCTGGGCAATAGGTATTGTTTCTCCTGAACTGATTCTCGCCTTGAATGCCTGCACGATTGATGCTATACTTACAGTGCCAGTGGATTCGATGCCCAATAACGCGACACGATTATTATAATCTCTTTCAATCACTCCAATCTGCGCAAGTGCCTCAGTAGTTTCCCTAGTGATTGCAGAATTCAATGCTTGGGGATTGGCTATATTTTCCCTTCTTGCGGCATCTATGTTATTATTGAAAGTATTTACTATAGACTGCAAAGACCTTTCTAGCTCCACTATCAAACGATTGAATTCCCTTAATGGGTCTGCCTTCGCGCAATTAACTGCAAGATATTCATAGCTTTCACCCACGCGCATCCTTGATTTTCCTGAAAGATCATAACTTACAGAACGTTCAGCCAAATTATCATATTGTTTCAATGCATCAATCGCCTTTGCACATGATTTTTTATCCTGGGCTTCTATCTCATCAAATATTCTCTTGCTTTCTTCTTTGTTTATTGTGTTTGTTATGCCGAGCCTTTCCCTTTCAACTTCTATTGTATGTTCTTCCAATTGTTCTGAAAGCTCTAGCTGCCTTTCAGTGTCATGTATTGTAACAGTGCGTAAATCGATCCAGCAATTTCCAAGAACCCTGTTATTTGCATCATTCCCGCAAGTTCCGACAACTTTGTAATCTTGTGGATTTGTCCCTGTTCCAGGATTCTGGACAGAGCAGACCCTTGCAATTCCTGTTGTGCTTAAGTCTCTTGCAGCCAATCCGGCTCTTGCACCTTCAGTTGCATAAGGCAGTCCAATTGCACTTGCGATTCCTGCCCCCAATAATGCCGGGCTTCCCTGTGAATCTCCAGCTACACATTCTTCTTCTGAATCTATCTGCTTCCTGACATCACCTTCTACAATGAGCTCATTAAGATAATTTAATCCGAAATCGGTAGTTACCTTACCGAATCCGCAATTAGTCCTTCCATTGACGGTAATGCATACTTCCTTGAAATTTACAGGAGCCACGCAATCTATTGTTGCATCGGCAATGCCACCTTTTTCTATCCTGCCGGACCTGCCCCTGCATCTTTCAGTCATATAGTATACATCGCCTATTTCACTTTTGAGGAAGACACTGTAATCAACAGGCTGGTTTTCTCCGGCATAGACATGATAGTATACTGAATATCGTGATTGCTGCAGGACATCTGAGTATGGCGCCACACTCAATGTTGCAATATATTGCGGCGGGCTTTCTGGCGTTGATAGTTGGTCTATCATGTTGCCTATCTCCGGAGTCTTGCCGTAAATTGCTGCCCTGCAAATGCTAGAGCCTATTTCATCTGCCGATCTTGAATTGTATGCAGCAAATGATTGTGCTGCGTATTCTTTCGTGAAGAAGTTTACAGAATCTTCAACATTCTCGAAACTTTGCTGCAATGTAAGGTATTCGCCGCCTTCCTCAGACTGCCCGAATACCCTTTGGCCAATCCATTTGAATATGCTGCCCCTGATCTTGAATATTGCAGTTGCTTCTCTCCAAATCAATTCGCAAGTGAAAATGCTCCTGATTGTATCGCAAACTCCAACAGACTTTCCGGTTGTTTGCGCAACTTTAAGGCATTCGGCATAACCCTGCAGAATTGATTTTATGTTTCTCAATCCGGCCAATACTCCGGTTAAGCATACTGGTACAGGCTCCCTTGCATTGAAATTATGCAGGCCCAATACCAAAGAGCCTATCAACCCTGTCTGGACGACATTGTCTACCTGCCATGTGCCTCCAAGATTAAACCGAGATGGTGGACACATAACTGGATCGCAAACTCCAAACAATGTCTGACAGTCAGACGGATCCATTACATCGAAACATTTTGGAGCTGCTACATTATGCTGGCTCCTTGAAAGGCTGTCATCAACAATGAAATTCTGACCGCTGGAGGAAACAACTTCGCCGATTCTCCTTCTACCTATTCTAGACGATAATTCCAGCAGCCTATTTTGCTCGTTTGCATTTTCAGGCCTTGCCAAAACGCTTTGATGCCTAACTAAAACGTCATCCTGCGTGCATAGCAATCCATCTGTTCCAACATTCCATTCCTGGATTGTCTTTGGGCTGTCATCCTGGAAGAAATCTAAAACTTTAACATAATTTCCATTTCCAGAAGGGACACAATAAGGCTTTCCATCTGGATAAATTTCTATTGTAGCGTGAGTGCTGTAATCATCCCTGATTTGCCCAGTAGAGAATGCTAAAGTATCTGCAACATAAAACTTATTTTGTTCATCAACATAAACTTGTCCCTGGCTTGAAATCAATGGTGCCCTTGGATTTCTTTCGTAATTCCTGTTAACCCTGTTTATCTCTTCCTGAATTTCATTTGCCGAGCCAGGACTAGTTTGCCTTTCCTGGTCTAATCTTCTAACATAATCCAGTACCGTACCCTCATTGAGATTTATCCTTCCTTGAGGCGTATTAGCATATACTCCACGTTCATCCCTTCTCAAAGAAGTAAGTTTGCTTGTATGCAGGTCGCCCAGGAAAATAAACTCTTCAGAGGAAATATCCGCGCCTGATGCACCCATCAAGTCTCTAAATATTTGTTTCTTATCATCTTCTGGCAATGAATCAAAGCTTGGGTATCTTTCTTCTATTGCTGCAACAGCACTATTGTATTGCTGCATATTCTCATTGAAATTGAAAGAATCCAGCTGCTTGTCAACTTCGCCCCTGAAATTATAACTCGTGATTCCTTCATCTTGGCTACCAGTCAAATCTGTATATGTCATTCCCTGTTTCATCAACTGCCAATACCTGTAATCCCTTAATGTCTGCGGATTCAATTGGTTCCCGGCAAATTCACCATACTTATCAAGATTGGTGTAATTTTTAGTTAAATCCCTGAACCATTCCTGGTTCCTGTAATCATCAATTTCATCATTAACCTGCTCTATCGAATTCTGTGATTCTTCTATTGAGGTGCTTATCCTGTCCAAATTATTATTTATGCAATCATCATAGCTCCCATAAGCTTTGGATGGGCCAGAATTCTGCTGGCAATACTGGTTCCAACCAGAATTTCCATCCTGGCCGCGCATAGCTAATCTGCGTGCCTGAGTTCTTGATATTCCTGTGAGGAAAGAATTCTTTAGCGTCAAGTAAGCGAAAGTTATCAGGCAGACCTGCTTCCACACCCTGACAACATCATCAAGCTTATTGATTATATTATCTAGGTCTTTTATTATATCTTCTGTGCGGTTTATTTTGTCAGCAATTTCATCAGGTGTCTGTTTTATGGCTCTTTTTTCTATGGGGATATGCAATGTGAAATTTGACCTGCTTATCAATGGCCTTCCAGTGCCTGGAATAATTTTTATCAAAGCAAATTTTTGCGAATCAATATTATTTAGTGTTATTGGCTTTCCTTCTATTAATTCTGTTTCCCCAAGATTGATTGTTTCCCTTTCTGTTATTGAGCTTAATAGTCGGCTTGCAACTGTTGATGGTATTGTCCCAGATGTAGCAAACTTCTCAACTACAATAAAATCATCTGAAAGTTCCCTGATTCTCCAGTTATAGCTGTATGCCGGGCCTTCCCTTGTTTCTGCAATATTGAAATCATTAGAAAAAACTTTTTCCCCAAGAACAAGGCTTTTCGTCTTGCCTTCCACTAATAGTGTAGCCTTTGGCCTTGACTCTGGATTTCCGAATATGCTTCCTGCCCTGACATGAACTTCTCTTCCATTATCCTGAATAACTTCTTTTCTTATCCTTGCACCAGATTCAGCTGCATTCTGCAATGCCGTTATCCTGCCTTGGGCCTCTACTAAAAATTCGCCAATACCATTCTCCAAAGATTTTTGATAATTTTCTACCGCAAGCTTAGGATATCCTATTTCTTCGTAAATCTTTCCGATCCTGAAAGCGGCTCTGTCAGACAACAATACTCCATTTTCATCTTTAATACCCTGATAATCAGTTATCATTTTCTTGTATTGCTGGATAGCAGTACAATATACGAAGTCTTTGCTTGTATTTCCAATCTCTGTTGCTATTTCACTTGATGGCCTGTTGGTTGAGATTGATACGGTTGGCCTTATCTCTGCAACTCCCGGCTCGAGATTTCTCTCTCTTGTGACGGATATTTTAACATTATCTCTTTGACTGTCGATGCTGTTTACAGTGATTATGTAAGTAAAATCATCCACGCTAACTCTTCTTGCAGAACCTTGCCTTAATGTGAATTCCTGACGATTTGAATCCCCTAGCCTAGCCCTGACTTCTGTTATGAATGTCTGCAGCAATGTCTTTCCAACATCGAACCAGCCTGAGCCTCTTTGCAGATTTTCTTCAAGGTTATCTATTCGCAGCGTAGCAGTGTTTTGATTTATTTCTGTAACTGTCAAGTATCTTCCAGCCTGGACCGTGTTATCGACCAATCTTGAGAAGTCTGAAGGATTCATTTGCCTCAACCCATTCAAGTAAAATAATGATGAGCCGTTTAATTCTCCATTTGTCCTTTGTTCTTGATGGGTTGTAGCGGCTAAGTTTCCTAACAAGACTGGGCTTCTTTCGCAAGGATCCTGGTTATTCTGCTGCAAAGTTCCTTTTGGATAGACCGCAGAAATTATTTTTCGATCATTTGCAGAAGTAATTGTAATTTCATATTTTGTACCGTCATCTGTATCTGAAATTTCGATATTAGAAACGGTCCATTCTGAACCAGGGAACAATCTAGACCCTTCAGCAACAACTATCTCCTGCAATCTTCCATCAGATTCTATGCTTAGCTTGACCCTGTTTTCTGTCTGGTCTATTATGTCTAGTAATTTTACCCTGAATGTATTTTGTATTAATTCTCCAGTTTCTTGCAGCCTGATGAAATCCGATGTTTCCCCTAGATCAAGGTTTAATGATTGTATTGGCCTTGGGCTCCCAGTGTATGGCCATGACCTGTCATCTCCAGAATAAACAACGAACTGTGCATTGTTGCTTGAGATTTCAGAGGCCCTTATGTAGCCACGACCTGCAAAAAATCCATACTGGTTTACTGGTTTGGACTTCCATGAAACTTCATCAGCATCCAATGGCAATACTAAATCTTGCTGTATCAGTGAAAATAATCTCTCTGCATTTTCAAACCAGATTTCTGCTTCCATATTCAATGTTATATCTTCAGGGAGCTCATCTTCAGTTTCAACTTTTCTCAACAAAATCATGAGATAGCCAAGATTATCCAGACTATATTGCCTTGGTCTAATGTAACGCGGATTACCCCTAATCAAATCTGCAGTATTTTCATCGGTTGGCCTGATAACAACAGTCCTTATTTCTGGTGCTGAAAATAAAGGCTCAGAGGTTGCGCGTTCCCTTAATTGTGCTTCTGCACCCAAACCTGATTCTACAGATGCGGCTTCTGCCAACAATGATCCAGCAGTAGTCGCAGTCAGGAATGCATATACCGGTGCATCGTCTTCTTCTAGGATATTAGATGGAACTATTCTTGGCTCATATGAATTGACTTGTACTAAGATCGATGAACCAGTTTCTTTTTCGTCAAAATTTTCAGGAGTTTGCTCAGGTGAGCTGAATTGCGCAGCTGCAAGAGGCATTGTCATTATTATCCAAATTATGAAAATTGCTATACTGCCCCTAAATTCTTTTATTCTCATGCCAACCTCGGCGGCCTTGTGCCGATGCCAATATCTATCGATTCAACAACTCCAGACAGCTGCTCAGGCGTAGATGGTATTCCGGATACTGGGACATAGAAGGTTATATCGCTAGATTCGTATAATCCTTCAGGAGGAATTGTGAATTCCTGCTCAGAACCACCAACTATGACAGACTGCAATGTGATACTTTCTGTAGATGTGCTGAAACATTTCTCTTCTTCTGCCCCGAATATTCCAGTGATACCTGTTACAGGAACCTTGACGCACCTTGTTATTTCCCTGCCAGGGATCTCGAAGCCTTCATCAGAAGAAGCTATAACTAGAGAAGTTAATCTGTATCTTCCAGGCACTAATTGGATCATCCTATCATCAGATGTTATCAAAGTGCTATATTCTGAATCATCATTTGTCAATGTTATTGTTACTGCTTCATTTTCCGTAGGATTCCTTTCAAAACCATTCTCCAAAAGAACGATTTTTATTCCAAGCTCTTTCAGCTTCTGTAAACTAACAGTAAACTGGCTGCCGGATTCAACAGTATCAACCTGTTCCTTGCTTGAGACATATCCTTCTTTCTCTGCCAAAACAAAACCGTTGATGCATTGTGGGAATAATGCCTTTAATGTCCCCTTGGGAACAGAGTTTCCAGTGTTTCCAATATCGCATAAAGCATTTACACACTTGAATAATACCTTGGCATTTTGGGATGGGGCAAAGCCAGTTGTTCCCTCAACAACAGAAACAGTCTGCTCTGTGCCTAGGCTGCTGCAGATTAAATTTGTGTTTGGCTCTATGTTTTCTGCTCTTGTGTTTTCCTTGGCTTGATTATTGTCAATGACTGCCAGATAAGCGAACTGGAATGTATTGCCAGATTCAGTATCCTGTAAAGTCACTAATACCGGGAATTTCAGATCATATATGAACCTGTAATCAGTAACGCATAACAATGATGAGACATAAGCTAATTCTTTAACATTCCTAGGCAATATTGGTTCTGTCTTCAAGACTATCCCGTCAGAAGGATGTACGTCCATGAAGAATGGCCAGTTTTCCAAGTAATCAAATTTGACTTTCAAGTTAGAATTCCTTCCAGATAATGCATCTATAATAAAATACCTGTTGCTGCCAGTGAAAGAAGTGCCTCCAACCCTTATGAATGGGATATTAAGACCCAATGCCTTTTTGATCTCGCTTTCAACATTTGGCTTCAGCCATATTCTTGGAGTGCAAGATGTGTCAGTTCCGCTAAATGGTATGCTTTTATAAACGCTTAATGCATCCAAAGTTTTTTCCTCTATGAAGGTATTGCTGTCGAGGCTTCTCAATATCTCATTTGCCTTGTTGTAAAGGCTGCCCAGATTATGATTCTGCTCATAATAAAACACGGGGAAATTAAATTCGAAATCATCAAAACTGATATGTATTGGGAAATTTACAGTGTATTTTATCCTGTTTTCTTCTATTTCAGCAGTCGTGGATATTTGGCCTGCAGTTATTTCATAATTTTCATATGCTGTTAAGTTGCTTATGCATCGTGCAAGATTGTTGTCAACATAAGATGCAAGATCATTCTCCATTGATTCTATTGTTGGGACGGCATTCTTTTGGACATTGTTTGCAGCAGAATAAGACCAATATGCAACCCGAACATCACTTTTTGGTAGGACTTGAAGAGAATTGGAAAACCTATTTCCGGCACTTTGTGGAGAAATGTCTTCTGGCAGAATTATGTAGCCGCCTTGTGAGGATAATCTTGCTACGCCCTCTTCTGAGATTTCGCCAATGCAATCAAGTATTATCTTCTGAACAGAACGCGCCTTTTCAGGGATTTCCAATGACCTTACATGCTCAATATCCCAAGCTGACCTGAAAACCTGATTCCTGAAAGCTATAATAATAACTATCATTGAAAAGACGAATATTCCCATAACTACATAAAACGTAATCTGCCCTCTTTTTTGCATCAAACTTATTAATTAATCAGGATATAAAAAGGTTAGGGTTCAATCAATTGGACCCTTCGCAATTTCAAGGCAATCTTTATATATTCTTTATTCATCGCTATTTGAAGAAAAGGGGTGGTAATATGAGAAAACTTTCTAAAGGGTTGGTTGGTCTAACATTTTTGATATCGAGCTGTAGCGCTAATACTAGAGATGCTGGCCTGAAAAAGACAACACGCAGATTTTATTACGATGAAGTTTCAATGGAAATGGCTGATACGCTTTATTCTATGGATCATAATGGCGAGCAAGCTCAATCCGCAGATCAGCTTTCGCCATACCGATATTCTTCTGTCGACATAAACGATAATGGGGTATTGGATTATAAAATTGAATTTACTGTTACAAGAAAAGGCACAAAAGTAGTAGAGGTGTATCAGAAAACAGTCTTCAGAGCACAGGCTAACGGAACAGGCAGAGATGCTGTACAAGAAGATAGGTTGGTTGTAAATGATAATGGCACTTATACAGTTTATTCAAAAGAAACAAATTTTTCACCTAATGAAGATAGGATCAATGATCTTGCCCAAAGCAATGATAATAGGGACCAACAAATGCAGAGAACTGAAGAGCTAATCAGGCAGCTCTTAAGTGCACAAAACCAACAACGAGATCAATAGCGGCTGCTTTTTATGAAAAAGTTTATATAACCTAAATGGATTGCTGGTCTTCGGAGTGATATCAATGAAAAATATATCTAAAAATTTGATGGGACTTGTTGCCTTATTATCTATTGGCTGTGCAAGTAAGGGCGTTAAACATCCTGAATTAAGATCTCAAGAGCGACTTCTTGAAAGAGAAAGCCACTCATTCAATTATGATTTTGTTCCAAGCGATTTAGCAGAACGATTGTATGAATTCGATCGAGGAGAAATTTATAACCCACAGGAAGGTCTACTAGGATATCGATACGTCCCAAGAGACATAAATTCAAACAGGGTTCTTGATTTTAATAGGAATGTTGTTTTCTTTAGCTGCGATTATATGCTAGTTAGGGCAGAAGAGGTCCTTGTAAAAAGGGCAGAAGCAACTGAAAGCGGCAAGGAAGAAGTAACAACAAACAATTACATGATAAGACCATTAGGGAATTGGCAGGTAGTTAAAAGGTTAGATAATGTTCTTTTGGAAGAGTACAATATAGATGTTGAAGATTTTCAGGAATATTATCTGGAATATCATGATGGAGCATTCTCAATGAATCTGCAGAATACCGGCAGAGTTTGGGATAGGCACAATGAGTTTCAGCGCAGGCACAATCCCGCTCAATAATTTGAGCAAATATTTATATAGTTTGTACATATCGTGAATAGCCGGAGGCAAGATATAAATGAATTTGAAAGGAATTCTAAAGAAAAATTTAACTGGCGTAATGCTTGCAGGGTCTTTATTATCAACTGGATGCGCAAGCTCTAATGCAGCAATGGCAGGAAATAATTTGACGAGGCAGACCTATGCATATGATTACGATGAGGCGACAACAGAATTGGCAGTAGCGCTCTATGCATTCAAGCATAATGGGGAGCGGCCAACAACCCAGGAGCAAGTTAGCTTTTATTCATGGGTACCAAGGGATATAAATGAAAATGGTGTTTTAGATTTCCATCGTGAAGTTACAGTAACAAGAAATGGCGACAGGGTAATGGAACTTTATGAACGAGTCATTAATAGGGCACAGGCCACTGATAATGGAAAAGAAGATGTTTCTGAATTACGGCTTGTCAGAAATGAAGATGATACATGGACACGAACCGCAACTTCAACCGTGAATCTCTCCGATGAAATGCTGGAAAACCAATTAAGTGGCTATACCCAAGGGCAATATCAGCATGAGATTGATGAAACTGGCAGAGCGCATGATGAGTTCATGGAGCATATGAGGCAACAACAGAATCCTTCTACAAGACCGCTTAGTTCTGGGCAGCTTTAAGTGGTATTCTTCTTATTTTTTTATCTTTCTTAAAATTTAAATAGTTGTGTATTCTTATTATAGGGGTGGTATGGGGAATAGCAATAATAAATCCAGATGGCACTAAATTTGAAAAAGTTCTCGAACAGCTAATTTATCCGGCTGTCATAGTCGGCAA
>JAHFJF010000084.1 GCA_023245975.1 archaeon | reverse complement strand
GGCTGATGCTTCAATCTCTAATGGAGCATAATGATAAGCATTTCCACCTATGACGTTTGAAGGTGCAATCAAGATTAGATTTGATAATTCTGCGCCATATTTAATGAAATCTAATTGTGGAACAAGCTCATCAGTCCACCTAACTCTTGAGAGCTGGTATGTATGAATATTTTCATGAGATCTTGCAGTTGGATATCCGGGAAGATATGCTGGGATTGTGGAAGTGGTATTTCCATCATAAAGCATACCACCCCTAACTGATAGCTTATTCAAATTAAAGACAAATGTGCCATCCTCAAGACTCTCTATTAAGTTAAGCCTATTGCCCATGGTAAAATTATAAAAAATTACTCCTGTTGCCAGGGGCATTATATATGCATGAAATCCTTCGTAATTATCTAAACTAAATACAACAGGCCCAAAATCAGTTTCATATCTTTGCAATAAACCACGCGAGAATATTGCATTGCTTGTCATTGATGAGCCAAGGTTAACTATCTGCCTTCCTGTCAATCCTGTAAATGGAACCCTTGCATTGTATGAGCCAAGCTCCATGCCAGCAAAAGTTACTGCGCCACCAAGGCTGCCTTTCCATAACCCTTCCAAGCAGCCATCGCCAGTTATTTCCGAACCAATGCAGCCTAAAGCTGCACCAAGTCCAGTATTTGCTGCAAATACAACTGCCCTACTTTCAATATCATTGTCAACAGGTTCTTCTGATTCAGCTGGTCTTGCGGTTAGAAGAGAAAATACAGCTGCCATTGTACTGATTAATCTTTTCATAACTTTTTAGACCATCATTATCCTATATAAGCCTTCCCTCGAGGAAGAGAAATCTAATGCCCGGGCCGTTCCATTGCATATGCTTCCATCTCAAATGGATCATAATAATAAGCATCACCCTCAAACAGGTTAGCAGGCAAAGAAAGCAATGCGCTTAATGCTTCTGCCCCGTACCTGAATATCCAGACTTGGGGAACTAACTCATCTGCCCATCTCATTCTTGATAGCTGATATGTATGAATATTTTCATGTGACCTTGTTGCAGGTTGGCTTGGCATATATGCTGGTATTGTAGAATTTGTAGTACCAGCAGATGCCGAACCTGTCCTTGATACTGATGGCTCATACATCCTGAATACTAATGTGCCATCTTCAATACTATCCATCAAGCTAAAATCATGCCCAACTATAAAATGGTAAATGACAGTTCCGGTAGCAAGAGGCTGGATGTATGTTCTGAAACCATAATTGCTGTCTATGCTGAAAACCAAAGGGCCAAATGTCGTCTCGTATCTTTCAAGAAAGCCCCTGGAAAAAATTGCATTTGAAACAATAGATGCCCCTAAATCATTTATGCCACGGCCTACAAGGCCGGAAAATGGGACTTGCTCATCGCGAGACCCAATTTCCATGCCAAAATAAGTGATTGTGCCGCCAATGCCTCCACGCCATAATCCTTCCAAGCAACCGTCTCCTGATATTTGTGCGCCTAAGCAGCCCAAAATAGCCCCTATACCTGCATTTGCTCCAAAAACAATTGCCCTCTCCCGAGGATAATTTGTCCTATCGGCAATATGTTCTGGAAAATCGTCTGCTTTTGACATATTACTTAAAAGAAGCGTCAGGGATAATGCTGCTGAACTAATTACTGTTTTCATTAGACTTAATTAATAGGCTGCCGGGATATTTAAGTTTATATCTTTTTAGAGATTATTATTCTAAAATTAGAGAAGCAAATGACTATTGCCAAGCAAATCGATATTATCACTAATAATTGAGAGAAGCGTACCGCCTAAATCTATTTAAACTTAGAAATTAATAATCTTATTTATGGAAAAGAGGCCTAGACTATTTACCCCGGTGAGTTTCTCAAAAGAGATGAAATCTTTGCCTAAATCAATAAAAATGGTTTCTTTGGTTTTATTCATATATTCACTGGGGTGGGGAATAATATCTCCTTTTATCCCGATATATTACCAGTCACTTTTTGGGTCTTATACAAAAGTAGGTTTTGTAACTGCATTGTTGCCTATTTTTGCGATGCTTCTTGACATCCCGATTGGATCTATAGTAAACAGTGTTTCAAAAAGGCGCATCATGCAGTTTGCTTTATTATTATATCTGCCATTCAGCTACTTTTTCCTGTCATTTAGATCGCTACTAGCTTTTTCGGCATTCAGGTTCTATCATGCATTCTCGGCCACATCTTTCTGGATTTCAGCTGAATCTTATACAAGATACCATTCGCCGCCATGGAAAGCCACATTATCAATATCACTTTATGATGCAGCTGGCACACTTGCCCTGATATTGGGCCCAATAATTGGTGGAATACTTTTCAGCGAGCTTGGATTCAACCTGTTTTATTCAGTATCGATATTTGCTGCTTTGGCTTTGCTGTTATCATTCTTTATGCCTGACCATGACCCGAACAAGGGCATTAAAAAAGCATTTACAAATCTTATGCACTGGCAAAAATTCAAGGATCTCGTAAATGAATTTATGACAAACAGTCCATTGGTAAAAGTGAACGCTTTCCTTTTCTTCTTCAGGCTTTGCTTCTCTTTCCTTGCAATGCTATTGCCATTGTTCTTAAAAGAATTGGGTGCATCATATTTCAAGATAGGCATAGTATTCTCATTGTTCTACCTTCCATTGGTATTTGAGCCTTATTTTGCAATGTTTGCAAAAAAGAAATATGCCCTTAGATTAGGCCTATTCTTTTCTTCAGGGCTTTTCTTTTTCTTGTTCGCAAACAATGAGCTGCCATATGTATTTCTGTATTCAATGCTATTGGCATTGACCTTTGCTGCAATAATCCCAATAGTGCAAGGAAGGATAACTGAGCTTATGCCCAAAGACAAAATTGGGGACTTGACTGGGTTTGGGTTTTTGTTTGGTGACCTGTCTGCAGCTATTGGTCCATTAATGGCAGGGATAATTGCTGATGCATTCGGAATAAAGTATGTCTTCCTGATAGGGGCCGTAATAACATTTGCCCTTGGCATGCTCGCACTCACTAAACTGTTCAATTCTGCTTTCTTCGAGAAATCTATATAAGGCACTGTTTGTTTTCCAGCAATAATGAAAACAGAGATTGTTAATGTAGAGAAAGATAAGGAAAATTACATAATTGGATTGTCTGAATCACCATTTAGGAAATCGGCTGGAGGACAGCCTTGTGACATTGGTTTTGTAATATCTAATTCTTTTAAGTCAGAAGTAATCGATGTCTTAGGTGAGAATTATGTTCTGGTTAAACTTGTTAAAGGGATTCCTGAACTTGGCGATTGTATTGCTGAAATTGATGAGAAAAGAAGAAATTTACTAACAAGAATGCATACCGCAGAGCATATCCTTTTTAGGTCATTGCAAAGCTTAGAGCCTTCTATGAAACTTGACAAGATTAATTTGACAGTAACTACCTCATCTATATTATTCTTTGCTGACAAGATAAATTGGGATACAATATTCAAAGGTGAAGAATTGGCTAACAAAATAATAAGTGAAGGAAGGCTCTTGAAAGAAAGGATCGTAAAGAAAGAAGAAGTTGGTTCTATAGAAATGCTACGAATAAAAACTGAGAGGATAAAATCTGAAGATGTCAGGATAATTGAAATTCAAGGCTTTGACAAGTCTGCTTGCGCAGGAACACACTGCCATTCAACTTCAGAAGTTGGCTCAATTCTTGTAACTGCATTATTGGGGGCTAAATCACCTTATGAAATTAAATTCATGGTGGATGCTAAAGAGAAATTGTATTCTTATGCTAAAGCTGCACGGATATTATCTTTTAATCTA
>JAHFJF010000083.1 GCA_023245975.1 archaeon | reverse complement strand
AGTAAATATGAACGAAGTTCCTTCCAGGGCAAAAGAATTGTTCGAGAAATGGAAATTGTCCAGAAAGCCTAATGTCAGCAAGAAAGACTTACTGCTAACATCAAAAGAAAAAGACAAAGCTGGAGAAGACGAGCTGCTAAAGAAGACTGCAGAAATCTTTAAGACACAGATAGAGCATGTCCCTAAGACTGCAAAAAGGTTCTTTACTGAATTGGAAGAAGCGAAAAGCAAATTTACTTGAATTGATTTTTTTCAATATCTAAAGTTTTAATGAATCTCCTAAGATATGGCTCCTCTTCAGGGCTTTCATAGAAAGATGCAAAAAGCCAAGCAGAGACAATATCTTTAAGATTTTCTGTGGAAGAAGATAAGCACAAGAAATTAGAATTATTGTGTTTTCTTGACAAAACTGCATCCTCAACAGTAAGGCATCTTGCTGGGTAGAGTCTTGGAAATTTGGCAGCCGCAATTGACATTCCTATTCCGGAGCCGCAGATTGCAATACCTATTGATTCAAGCCAATTGTTGCTCACACTTGAGGCAGCTTGACAGACATAATCAACATAATCGCATCTTTCATCATTATGGCAGCCTACATCAGTTGTCATAAATCGATTATTAAACCTTAATGCATCCTCCAATAAGCCGCCTTTTTTGTGCATTTCTTCAAGAAGCTTGATTTTTGAATCAAAACCCCTATGATCTGAAGCGATGATTATTTTTTTGCCATAATGCATGCCAACTGAAATTGTCAAACCTTCTTTTAATAGATAGCTCATACAAAAGAAAAATCTAGGCGGCTTTATTTAATTTATCTAAAAAATATCATACTTCCAAAAGTAATATAAAGTCATACTTCTTGCAAGATGTTGCAAATGAAAGAAAGTTTATTTTCTAAAAGCAGGCCTGGAATAGAAGTAACTGGAGATATTTCTCAATATAAGGATGTGCTCACAACCGGGGCATGGGAATTTATAACAAAGCTATCAAGAGAGTTCTCAACAACAAGAAAAAACCTTCTAGAAGAAAGAGTTGAAAGGCAGTACAGGATAAATGCAGGTGAGATGCCAGACTTCCTGCCTGAAACCAGTTACATCAGGGTAGGAGACTGGAAAGTTTCGCCTGTGCCAAAAGACTTGGAAGACAGGAGGGTAGAGATCACCGGCCCTGTTGACAGGAAGATGATTATCAATGCATTGAATTCTGGCGCAAATGTCTACATGGCAGATTTCGAGGATTCACATTCCCCTACATGGGACGCTACAATGCAGGGCCAGAAAAATCTTATGGACACTGTTGATAGAACTATAACTTATGAAACCCCAAATAAAAAATATAGCCTGCATGAAAAAACAGCAACATTGATGGTCAGGCCAAGAGGATGGCATTTGGATGAAAAGCACGTGCTGATAGACGGAGAAAGAATCTCAGCTAGCCTATTCGATTTCGGATTGTTCTTCTATCATAATGCAAGAAAGAGCAGGGAGAAAGGCACTGGCACATATTTCTACCTGCCTAAAATGGAAAGCCATTTGGAAGCACGATTGTGGAACGATGTCTTTAATTTTTCTGAAGATGAACTAAATGTCCCAATAGGAACAATAAAGGCAACAGTATTGATAGAAACAATACTAGCTGCATTCGAGATGCATGAAATCTTATATGAATTGAAAAAACATTCAGCTGGGTTAAATTGCGGAAGGTGGGATTACATATTCAGCTATATTAAAAAATTCGGAAAACATCCTGAATTTGTAACTCCAGACAGAAGCCAAGTAACTATGACCCAGCATTTCCTAAAATCCTATTCCAGTTTATTGATACAAACCTGCCATAGAAGGGGAGTACATGCAATGGGCGGAATGGCTGCACAGATTCCAATAAAGAATGATCAAAAAGCCAATGAAATCGCAATGGATAAAGTAAGGGATGACAAAATAAGGGAAGTTTTAGCCGGTCATGATGGCACATGGGTGGCACATCCCGGACTTGTAGAACTTGCTAAAACCCAATTTGATACTTATATGCCAACATCCAACCAATTCCATATATTACGGGAAGATGTAAATGTAACTGCTGCTGATTTATTGAAAGTTCCAGAAGGGAAAATAACATTGAATGGATTAAGGACAAACATAAACGTAGGAATACAATATTTAGAATCATGGCTAAGTGGCAATGGGTGTGTTCCGTTATACAACATAATGGAAGATGCAGCAACTGCAGAGATATCAAGAACCCAAGCCTGGCAATGGCTACACCATAACGCAAAAATGGAAGACGGAAATCATTTAACATTACCGCTTTTTCAGGATGTTCTCGCAGATGAGCTGTGCAAAGTAAAGGAATCTGTGGGAGAGCAGAGGTTCAATTCCGGAAAATACCTTAAGGCTGCTAAAATGTTTCAGGGGATGATTGAGAGTAAAGTTTGCGAAGGATTTTTGACATCTGTTGCTTACGAAGAATTATAAAAAGAGGTGAAAAGAAATGAACCAATTTAAAAAAGAAGCTGAAGAATTAGCTAAAGACTGGAAAGAGAATCCAAGATGGAAAGGTGTTCAGAGAGATTATAGCGCAGAAGAGGTTATCATTCTTAGAGGTTCCTTAAAGACAGAGCATACATTCGCACAAAAAGGTGCAGAAAGGTTCTGGGAATTATTGCATACTAAAAAATTGGTAAGGGCATTGGGTGCATTAACCGGTGGCCAAGCTGTTGAGATGATAAGGGGTGGGCTAGAAGCAATTTACCTTAGCGGGTGGCAAGTGGCAGCTGATAATAATACAGCATTGCAAACATACCCTGACCAAAGTCTCTATCCTGTAAACAGCGTCCCTACACTTGTAGAAAGGATAAACTACGCATTTCAAAGAGCAGACCAAATAGAATACCCAAAAGAAAGAGAATTCCCCAAAAAAAGAGATTGGTTTGCACCGATAATCGCAGATGCCGAGGCAGGATTTGGCGGTCCGCTAAATGCACATGAACTAATGAAAGCCATGATCAGGGCCGGAGCTGCTGCTGTGCATTATGAAGACCAATTGGGTTCTGAAAAGAAATGCGGGCATCTTGGAGGGAAAGTATTAGTGCCAACAAGGATAGCAATCAAGAACTTGACAGCTGCAAGATTGGCTGCTGACATAATGGGAGTTCCTACAGTAATCATAGGAAGGACCGATGCAAATGCTGCAACATTAGTAACTAATGATATAGACGAGCGAGATCAAAAATTCCTTACCGGAGAAAGAACATGGGAAGGGTATCAGTGGACAAAATGTGGCCTGGAAGCAGCTATAGCAAGAGCAGTAGCATACGCCCCTTATTGCGACCTCCTATGGTGTGAAACATCAAATCCAGATTTGGATGAAGCCAAGAGATTTGCAGAAGGTGTTCATGAGCACTATCCCGCCAAACTGCTTTCATATAATTGTTCGCCGTCGTTTCCGTGGTCAAAGAAGCTGGATGCTTCTACAATAATGAGATTCCAAGATGAGCTTGCTGAAATGGGATACAGATACCAGTTCATAACATTGGCAGGATTCCATCAATTAAAGCATGGAATGTTCGAGCTAGCTAAAGCTTATGCTGAAGAAGGCATGCCTGCTTATGTAAGATTACAGGATAAAGAATTTGCTTCTGAAAAAGAGGGGTATACCGCCGTAAAGCATCAGGCAGAAGTGGGAACTGGCTATTTTGATAAAGTGGCTCAAGTAATCTCTGGCGGACAATCTTCAACCAGTGCCATGGAAGGCTCTACAGAGAAGGATTTCCACTGAAAGAAGCTTCCAAAACACTTAAATAGAATACTG
>JAHFJF010000009.1 GCA_023245975.1 archaeon | reverse complement strand
AGGTTCAAGGGTTTGGGTGAAATGAATGCAGAGCAATTGTTCGATACCACGATGAATCCAGTGGATAGGATTATGAAACAGATTAATGTGGATGATGCGGTTGCTGCCGACCAGATGTTTACTTTGCTTATGGGTGAAGAGGTAGAGCCTAGAAAGAATTTCATATTCGAGAATGCAAAGTTCGCTAAGAATCTTGACGTATAAAAAATGGAAACAATACAACCTAGGGCAATTGAGAAACAGTTGAAGGATGCTTACATAGATTATTCTATGTCGGTCATAGTTGGAAGAGCTTTGCCAGATGTAAAGGACGGATTGAAGCCGGTCCATAGGAGAGTCCTTTATGCGATGAAAGATATGGGCTTATTGCATAATAAGCCTTTCAAGAAAAGTGCTAAAGTTGTTGGTGAAGTTTTGGCTAAGTTCCATCCTCATGGTGACATGGCAGTCTATGATACGATGGTCAGGATGGCCCAAAATTTCTCTTTGAGATATCCATTGATAGATGGTCAGGGAAATTGGGGTTCGATAGATGGGGATAATGCTGCAAGTTATAGGTACACAGAAGCGAGAATGTCAAAAATTGCCGATGAATTGTTGGAAGGCATAGAAAAGGATACTGTGGACTTTGTCCCAAATTTTGATGGGAGCGAAGAAGAGCCAGTAGTATTGCCTGCCAAATTACCGAACTTGTTAGTCAATGGTTCAACAGGCATAGCAGTTGGTATGACAACAAATATTCCACCACATAACATCGTTGAAGTCTGTGATGCGGCAATGCATCTAATTGACCACCCAGAATCAACTCCGATGGAATTAATGCAATTTATCAAGGGGCCAGACTTTCCTACAGCAGGAATAATTTTAGGCACTGCCGGGATTAAGTCCGCTTATCTTACTGGAAAAGGGCATTTGAGGGTAAGGGCCAAAACCAACACTGAAAAAAGGGGCAATAATGAAAACATAATCATAACAGAAATACCATACCAGGTAAATAAAGCCACAATGATTGAGGCAATTGCCGATAAGGTAAATGACAAGCTTATTGAAGGCATATCTGACATTAGGGATGAATCTGACAAGAGAGGAATCAGAGTTGTAATAGAGTTAAAGAAAGATGCAAATGCTGAAGTAATCTTAAACCAGCTTTACAAGAATTCCCAGCTTGAAACTACCTTTGGAATAAATATGCTCGCTTTGCATGAAAACCAGCCCAAGGTAATGAATCTCAGGGAAGTTTTAGTTCATTATATAGATCACAGGGTAGATGTCGTTACCAGAAGGATAAGGTATGACTTAAGGAAAGCGGAAGAAAGAGCCCATGTCTTGGAAGGATTGAAAGTTGCATTGTCAAACATAGATAACATAATCAAGGGAATCAAGGCTTCAAAAAATGTTGAAGTGGCAGTATCTTTCTTGATGAAGGATTACTCACTTTCTGAGATTCAGTCAAAGGCAATATTAGACATGAAATTGCAGAAATTGACATCCTTGGAGCATGAATCAATCATAACAGAGCATACTGATTTATTGAGAATGATAAAGGGATACAATGAAATATTGGCTTCCCAGCAGAGGATTTTCAGCATAATTAAGGAAGAGATAACCGAGCTTAAAGAAAAATATGGTGATAAAAGAAGGACGGAGATAATTGATGTCTATGAGGAGATAGAGACAGAAGATTTAATCCCTGAAGAGGATGTAGTTGTTACATCAACTTATTCTGGCTATGTCAAGAGGATTTCAGTAGACGTATATCGCCAGCAGAAGAGGGGCGGTATGGGTGTAATAGGCGCGGAGACAAAGGATGAAGAGGATGCTGTTGAGCACATATTCACTACAAGCACGCATTCTACAATATTATGCTTCACTAATCAAGGAAAAGTATACTGGATGAAAGGATGGCAGATACCAGAGGCATCAAGGTATGCCAAAGGAAAGGCCATTGTGAACTTATTGAGCTTGGCGCAGGGAGAGACAGTAAACGCCATGATTCCAATAAAGCATTTTGACGAGAAGCATTATTTGATTATGATAACCAAGAAAGGGATAATAAAGAAGACTGAATTGGAGGCCTATTCAAACCCAAGAAAATCCGGCATAATTGCAATAAACCTAAAGGAAGGAGATGAGCTTGTCCAGGTAAGGATTACTCCTGGAATCTTGAAATTCATAATAGCTACTGCAAATGGAATGGCAGTCAAGTTTGATGAAAAGGATGTAAGGCCAATAGGCAGGAATGCATCTGGTGTAAGGGGCATTAGGCTTTCAAAAGATGATTTCGTGATTGGATTGGAAGTTGCATTGGAAATAGGGGATTTGCTGACTGTCACAGAAAAAGGTTTCGGAAAAAGGTCCAAGGTTTCAGATTACAGGCTTACAAGAAGGGGCAGCAAGGGCGTAATAAACATACAGACAAATGAGCGTAATGGCAAGGTTGCCGGCATAAAGACAGTCATGGAAAAGGATGAAGTCCTTATCATATCAGAGAAAGGCGTTGTCATACGTGTCAATGCTGCTGATATTTCAGAGATTGGCAGGAATACGCAGGGTGTTCGCCTCATGAAATTAAAAGAGAATGACATGGTAACGAATATAGCAAGGGTAATAACAAATGTTAAGAAATCACCTTAATCTTCTGAGATAATTTCCGTTTCCATCAGGCTCAAAAAGAGTCGTCATTGACCCATTCTCTAACAGCTGGACAGCATAAGGATTTCTTAAGGATTCAAAATCCATAACATCAAATACTCCTCTCTGTGACAATAGTATCCTGTCTTCAAGGACGATTGCACCGTCATATCCTTCTGGCAGAGAATAGATTTCCCGCACGGTCCTGTCGCCATTTCTGTAATTAATACCAATAGAATCTATCTTGTTGTCGGAATCAGAATCTTGTTCACGAATATAATGTTCCCACGCCCTGTATCCTTCAGGTGGCTGGAATCTTCCGCTTTGCGGCATAAGCGGTACCGGGATTTGTTGTTGTGTAGGTACAGTATTATTTAGCTCCATCAAGAGGTCATCTATTGACGGAGTTCCTGTCAGCTGTTTTATTCTGTCATATGAGCCATGTCCTTCCTTTCCTTCACTTTCAGAATCAAACAATGCAAAATTAGGCCTTCTTGAGCCATTTGCTGCATATATTAAAAGGCATGGCTTTGATTCGCGCCTGCCATCATTATTAATCCTGAAAACTGAGATATAGTCTATGCCATTTTCATATCCGACATCACGCGATAAGTCATATCTGTGAATTACATAAGTTTCATCGCCGATTCTTTTCCTTGATTGTGATCTCAATGACATATTTGAAGTATTTTCTGTATAGGATGGGAGCACACCATAATGCCTAAGCAGGTTTACCCTTGGGTCGAATATTACTGGCACAAAATTAGGATTTGTGCTTAGGCCTTCCCTTACTGCGAATGATTGGTACAACGAGGCATTTTTTAGCCTTTGAAGATACCACTTGTAAAGGTTTATTTGATTTTTTACTTCTGTTGCCGTGTTGGGAAAATATCGGTTTAATTGTTCATCAGTAATTTCATTGAATTCGCTGATTAAATCTTCCATTGAATGTAACGAATTCTCTAATGATATGTTGCCATAATTATAAGTGCCATCCCTGTTAAAGAAATTCCTTCTCAGGAAAAGATGGAATACATACTCGGTTTGTTCTTCGGAAAATCCGGCAGCCGCACATTTCTGTTCAATTAATTCATCTATTGTCGTACCTTGCATCATTCTGAATGGCCCAAACTGTATTATTCTAGGCATTTTGTAGTCTGTTTTTGCTTCGCTTAATATTCTATTTATGTCCCTTCCATGCGCCACCATAAAAATTCTTCTTTCGGCAGCAGTCATTGATGTTGGCTCATTGTGTTTTGCAATAGTGAGCCGTAATTGCAAATCGCCATCCTTGTAATAGTTCTGGATCATTCCCCAATAAGGGCTGAATGAGCGGTATTCAGGCTCTACTTCATTATGTAGCTCATCTGCAAACCTCTCTGATAATCTTGTCATTTGCTGATAATTTGCATTTAGCACTTGTTCATCAAGTTCTACTACTGCACCCATCCTGTTTCTGATTAGCTGGTCAAGAATATTTTCTGAATCAAGTCCAAAGTATATTTTTGATAATTCCCTCACTGTATCCCCGTACGGGTGTGCAAGGAACCAAATAGAATCATGCCTGTTTAAGTCCAAGTTCATGCTGTATGCCAGCAGTTCAATATTGGTGCTAACTGCATCAGGTAGGCTTTGTGAAAGGTGCCATAGCTCATGGCTTAATATCCCCGGATTGCCACTGATTTCATCAGTTCGTCTTGCTATTGGGGAATAGCTAATGATATTTTCATGCAGCCTCGTAGTTGCATAAGCGGATCTAATTGGGGTAAAAATTAATCTTCTGGGAACAAGATTCCGATTAGTATGGTGTTGCATTCCAAGTGCATGCCCTAATGTAATGCCATCCAAGCCTTCAATTGTTGAATTTTCATTATATACTGAGCCAGCTCTCCTTCTTACCCTTTCATTCGCGTTGTTGTCTATCCTGTTGAAATGTTCCATTACTATATCATTAGATCTTGTTAGCATGACATTGAAATCTCTGAATACTGTCTCTTCATTGTCTGTTGAATCCTCAATTATGTTTCTTAGGGTATTATTGCTTGAATGCCTGTAGAATGGAAGCTCCACCATCACGCTCTCTCCATTGACAGTAATCAATCTCTTTGGTGAGCCGTTGCTGAAGAATATCCTAGGCATTGGATTTCTTAGGTCTAATGTTTCTTGGACATATTGTTCAACAATCCTTTCTACAGGCGACATACCGGAAATTTCTTCAGCAGGCGGCAATGTTCTCAAATAAGATGGCCTTTCGTCGTCAGCGACCCTGATTTCAGTCAGTTGTAGTTGGCTTGATTGATTTATAGGGATTTGCGGTGCAACACAAGAAGACATCCATAAGGCCGTCGCAAGTGTTATGCTTTTCAACAATTTCATTAAGCTTCCCCTTTTTTTGTGGCAAAAAGAAAATCTCTGGGTTTGCTTAAATCGCTTTGAAAGTTGTTGGTGTTATTTTTGTGCTCAACTTTTTGCACTACTTTACTATGGCACTATTATTTAAAAGCCTTTTCTTTTAAGATATATACTGCAGCATATACTTAGATGATTGTAGTACCTTTGAATTTTTTCCCAGAAATATAACTTTTCAGGTTTTTGGTTCCTTTAAGAATAATAACCTTTATTCCTGCTTTAAGGGCTATTTCGGCTGCTAACGAATCCAATACGAAATGCTGTCCAGGCTCTTTTTTTACACGATTCATTATTCCGATGAATTCTTTGTGAGTTAATTTTGGTATGAACTTTGCATTCCTGTATTTTCTTGGATCCTTGTCATACAAGCCATCAACATTTGTTATGTTTATCATTTCTTTAGAATCAAGGTAATCAGCGATTGTTGCAGTAGTCCCATCAGAAGTCTGCCCTGTTGAAAGGCCGCCGCAAACAACGATATCATTGGCTTGTAGAAGCTCTTTCACGCCTTCTAAAGTTACAGGTATCTCTTGGTTGCATTTTTCCAGGAAAGAAGCTAGTAATTTTGCATTCAGCCTAGTAGCTTCTATGCCAATTAAATCTTGTGTATACTCATTGAGCTTCTCTTTTTTCAATGCAGCCATATATTCTCTTGCAATGAAGCCACCACCAGTGCAGATTACAATCTTCCTTCTCTTTAGCGAGAAAATTGCCTTTTTGAAATCTTTCAAGAATTTATAATCTACTTCATGTGGGACTATTATTGAGCCACCTAATGAAATAACAATCGGTTTCATCGCTTTTGCTAAAGCAGAAATTCTATATTAAAGTTTTGATTCCTTGAACCACTTTGCAAATTCGTCAAGGGCTTTCTTCCTGTGTGAGAATGATTCTTTCTCTTCTTTAGTCATTTCAGAGAATGTTTTTTTAGCTCCTTCCGGCATGAAAACAGCATCATAAGCAAAAGAGATATTTTCAGATACCTTCTCTACTATCTTTCCCCTGCATTCTCCAGAGAAGCTTATTGGGTTCATTCCAGGCTTGATATACGTAACTGTAGTGCTGAAAAAGGCCGCCCGATTCTTTCCATCCAACAGCTTTAAAATGCCTTCATAGCCGATTCCGTCAAAGACTATGTGTGCGTTAGGTCCCGGGAAATTGTTGTATGATTCGAAATAGATTCCAGTATCTTCTACTATTAATGGTGCCTTCAGCAGTTTTGTTGCCGCATATGCTTTTGAAATAGAAACTTCTCTTTCTGTAGGGTATTTCTTTTCTTGGATGTTTAATTCTGAGATTTGAAGGTTAATGCCGTGCTTTTCCAATATTTTTCTTGCCTCTTCAAACTTGTTTCTGTTTGTTGTTACGAAGAACAGGTCTTGCATGGTATTTTGGCGTTATTTCCTCTTTATATAATTTTTACGCCTTTTTTGGATAAATTTTATATACCTTGCTTGAATTTCCTGCAATATCGCAAAAGACGGTGTTTTTATGGAAAACTTGAACAACCTAACGCCTGCAATGAAGCAGTATGTGGAAGTAAAGCAGAGATATCCCGATTGCCTAGTTATGTTTAGGATGGGTGATTTCTATGAGATGTTCTACGAAGATGCAATTACAGCCTCAAGGGAATTAGAAATAACGTTAACCTCAAGAGGCAAGGATGAAAAAAAAGCCCCATTGGCAGGTGTGCCTTATCATGCCGTTGAGCAGTATTTAGCAAGGCTAGTTAGAAAAGGCTACAAAATTGTAATTGTGGAACAGGTTGAAGATCCTAAATTAGCAAAAGGATTGGTAAAAAGAGATGTTGTCAGGATAATAACTCCTGGAACAGTAATGGAATCTTCCATGCTTGATTCTAGGGCAAACAATTACATTGCATCATTGAATGTTAATGACAGCAGATATTCTTTGGCCTTGTGCGATATATCAACAGGCGAATTCCTAAGTTTTACTGCAAGGGAAAGGAAGATGCTTAATTCAGATTTGGCTAAGTACATGCCAACGGAGTGCATAATACCATTGTCCTTGACTGTGGATTCTGAATTATTATCTGGCTTGCAGAAATTAGGCATTTTTGTAACAAAGTATGAAGACAGGAATTTCTCTTCGGACAGTTCAGTTAGGAAGATACAGCAGCATTTTAATGTGATATCTATCACTGGCCTTGGGCTTGAGAATGAGAATCTCCAGGTAAGTTCAGTTGGCGCCCTGCTAAATTATATTCAAGAGACCCAGTTCTCCCAAATGCAGCATATTGCTGGATTAAAGGTAATCAGGGATTCAGCTTCAATGGTATTGGATGCTTCTACAATAAGAAATCTAGAGATTATAAGAAATGTCCGTGATAACTCTGCTATTGGGACTTTGCTCTCTGTCTTGGACAAGACATTTACGCCTATGGGCTCAAGGCTATTGAGAAAATGGCTTTTGGAGCCTTTGATGAATCTTTCAGAGATAAACAAGAGGTTGAATGCGGTAGACGTAATAAAGAAGAATTCTATTGCAAGGGAAAGCATTCAATTAATATTGAAGAGAATATCGGATATTGAAAGGCTGATAAGCAAGGTAGATTATGGCAATGCGATGCCCAAGGATTTGTTGGCATTAAAGCATTCGTTAAATCAAATATCACTCTTGCGCACTGAGATGCTTCCTGTAATCTCCAGGATACTTGAGAACCAGGAACCTAATCTGTTGAGGTATATTTATACATTTGATGATTTTTCTGTAGCAATAGACCTGATAGAGAGCTCGATAAGGGAAGATGCATTGTCAACAGTTAGGGAAGGCGATATCATAAAGCCAGAATTTGATTCTGAATTAAAAAAGTTGCATTCAATAAAGCAGAACAGTCGCGGCTTCATCGCAGCACTTGAAGAGAAGGAGCGTTCTTCTACCGGTATAAAGGGGTTGAAGATAGGATTCAACAATGTTTTCGGATATTATATCGAGATAACCAAGGCAAATTTGCATTTGGCCCCGCAGCATTACATTCGGAAGCAGACAACAGCAAATTCAGAACGGTTCGTTACAGAGGAATTGAAAGAGCATGAGTCAGTAATATTGGGTGCCGATGAGAAGATAAGGCAGTTGGAATTTGATATTTTCGTAAATATCCTAAAGAAATTATCTGCTTTTACCCAAAAAATACAGCAAGCATCAAGCCAGATAGCTGCATTGGATGTGATTGTATCTTTTGCGAATGTTGCATTAACAAACAATTACTGCAGGCCTATTATGGAGAATTCTGGTAAATTAGAAATGATAGAGTCAAGGCACCCTGTAATAGAGCAATTGGAAAAAAGTTTTGTTTCTAATGATGTGAAGATAGAAGACAATGAGATGTTAGTGATCACAGGGCCTAATATGGCCGGTAAAAGTACTTTCATGCGGCAGGTAGCATTAAATGTGCTAATGGCGCAAGCAGGCAGCTTTGTGGCTGCTACCGAAGCGAAGATAGGGATAGTTGACAGGATTTTTACAAGAGTCGGTGCTCATGATGACCTATCAAGTGGGCAGTCAACGTTCATGGTGGAGATGATTGAGACTGCAAATATCCTGAACAATTCAACAGCTAATAGCTTGATAATCTTGGACGAAATAGGCAGGGGCACCTCAACTTTTGATGGGGTTGCAATAGCGTGGTCGGTTGCAGAGCATATCTATAACAGAATCAAGGCAAAAACATTATTTGCAACGCATTATCATGTAATGAATAAATTAGCATTACAATTCGAGAATGTAAGGAACTGCAACATTGCAGTGATGGAGACTGGAGAGGAAATTGTTTTCTTGAGGAAGATTGTTCCAGGCGGAACAGATAAAAGCTACGGCATACATGTAGCAAAATTAGCAGGCGTGCCCAAAGAAGTTATAGACAGGGCAAAAGAAATTCAGACAACTTTGGAGACAGAGGATTCAATGATTAAGAAAGTCACATCAAAGAAATTATCCAAGCAGAGGAAATTAGGCGAGATAGGAAAATGACAAAAATAAATGTATTGGATGAAAGGACAATCGGCAAGATTGCGGCTGGAGAAGTAATAGAGAAGCCTGCATCTGTTGTTAAGGAATTGGTAGAGAATTCCATAGATGCCGGTTCCACTTCTATAACTATTGACATTGAAGATTATGGAAAGAGGCTTATCAGGATAGCAGACAATGGCTTGGGCATGGATGAGGAAGACTGCAAGCTATCTGTATTGAGGCATGCTACAAGCAAGATTAAGGAAAGTCATGATCTTTATTCGATATCATCATTGGGCTTCAGGGGTGAGGCTTTGGCCAGCATAGCAGCAGTATCATCATTGACAATAAAGACAAGGCAGAAGCAATCTATCAATGGCCATTCAGTAGAGATTGTTGGTGGAGATGTAAGGTTCAATGGTCCAGTTGGATGCCCAGATGGCACTATAATGGAGGTAAGAAACCTTTTTTTCAATACTCCGGCGAGGATGAAATTCCTTAAGTCAGATACGAATGAATTGAAATCAATAGTTGATGTTGTCTCAAGGTATGCATTATATTATTCCAATATCTCTTTTAAGCTAACGCATAATGGCCATACTCTGATTTCAACCTCTTCTGGGAAAATGGAAGATTCAATTGCAGTGATATACGGAATAAATGTCTTGAAGCAGATGATGCCCATAGAAACAGAGAATATTACCGGGATGATTTCAAAGCCATCATTATTGAAGTCAGACAAAAGCTTGCAGACCATCTTTGTTAATGGGAGATATGTCAAAGATGATACTATCTCAAAAGCAGTCTATGATGCATACCATACATTGCTGTTCCTGGACAAGAACCCAGTTTTTGTATTGTCATTGAAGCTAAATCCGGAAAAGATAGATGTAAATGTCCATCCGACAAAGGAAAAGATTAAGTTTGGAAATTCCGCGGAAGTATACAACTTGGTTTTTGATGCTGTAAGGAATACTCTCCTAAGCTCCAATCTTGTCAAGAGTTACGAAGTGAAAGAAGTGCAGCCAGCACTTTCAAATTTATCAATGGAACAATTTATGGCGCAGCCTTCCGATAGTCTAATCGTTGAACAGAAGCTGGTTGAAAAAAGTGAGCAGTCTTTCTTCCGCGGCAATGAAATATCTTCAAGGGGCGCAGTAATGCAGAACCGCGTCTCGGCATACCGCTTGTTAGGATGTGTGCACAAGACTTTTTTCCTTGCTGAATCAACAGATGGCTTCTTCATAATTGACCAGCATGTTGTGGAAGAGAGGATTAATTATGAAAAATTCATGAATGAATTCATGGGCGAAAAAGTAAGAAAGCAGGAATTATTGAAGCCTGAGATATTGGAATTGCCCCCTGCTGAAAGTGCATGGCTGATAGAAAATATTGATTTTGCGAATAATCTTGGATTTGAATTATCGCATTTTGGCGAGAGAAGCTTCATTGTAAGGAGCATACCCATGATTTTCGGCAGGACACAGCCAGCCTCTTTATTGTCCGACTTGGTGAATACTGCTGCAGAAGGAAAAAACAATCCTTTGGAAGAGTTGCAGGAATCAATAATAACAATGATGTCATGCAGGGCATCTATAAAAGCGGGCGATGATTGCCCTATTCCTAAAATGGAATCTTTATTGGAAGAATTAGACAAATGCAAGCTGCCTTGGACATGCCCCCATGGCAGGCCGATAATGATTAAGATATCTTTGCTAGAGATAGAGAAGATGTTCAAGAGGAAGTAAAAATGACCAGCAAATGGGTAACAGTGGAGAAGCCAGGGTATCTTGGAAAGAAGAGGGATGAAGTCTATTCTATCTGGGATAAAACATTTGGGGAATGGAATTGGAGAATTGCATACCAATGGGGTGACTTAGTTATTCCAAAGAATATAGGTATTCAGGTTTACGAAGATGGTTATTACGAGTTTTTTAAAAAGAACCAAGAAACATTAGATTGGTTAATTTCAACTGCATCAGATGTTTATGATACCGCCACTACAAATGTCCAATCTGGGTTTGATTACGAGATCCAGGAAACACCAAATAGCCATATACATGATATAGCAATAAGAAGGGCTGTCTGCAGGCTAGGCAAAGTATTTCGTGGGGAACACTTGATGCATGTCAGATGGAAAGATAGCGAAGGGTTTAGAATAAATCCTGGTATTGTCCAATTCCATCTGCCTGCAATGATAGTCCAAGATGAAATAAAAGATTATGGCGGTAAAGGTTTTTGGTGGTATGAAAATACTATAGAGGATTTCTATCAGAGGAATAAAGTCCTTCAGATTAAAAGATAAGTTCAATCAACAGTAAATAATCTGGAATCCTGCACGTCAAACAATCCTATCCTTGCGCCTGCATCAAGCCAGCCGTGTGCATAATTTAAGGCGGCAAAAGCATTTACCAAATCTCCCTTTGATGCGAAATGATGGGCGTCAGAAACATACCTTTCAATCATGTCAACAAAATCTGCCCTTTGCTCTGGCATGTTAAGCCTTTCTTTGGAAACCTTGGCTAATTCAAGGGCTTCTTCAGTAACCTTGAAATATTTCTCTAGCTTTTCTTTTGTTATTTCTTTCATCTATATGCTGCAGTTATGATAATATTTATAAATATATCCTTCATTATCCTTTTTCGGAATGGTAGGAAAGCTTATTGTCATAGAGGGGACTGATGGTACAGGCAAGGAAACCCAGACAAAAATTCTAATAGAAAAAATGAAGTCATCAGACATCCCTGTAGAGACTATGAGCTTCCCAAGGTATGAATTAGAATGGGGCATGAGGGTTAGGCAATATCTTTCAGGCATGCATAAGGATGGAATCGGAAATGATCCTTGGCCGCCAAGCACACTATATGCCATGGATAGGCTTTCTGCAACCCCGCAGTTATTGGAGTGGCTTGATAACGGTACGAACGTAGTTCTTGACAGGTACATGGAATCGAATCTTGGCTATCAAGGCGCAAAATTGGAAGGAAATGAAAGGTCTGAGTTAATAAAAAAATTAACCTATTTTGAGCATAATATGCTAGGAATACCGCGTTCTGATTTAGTGATATATCTTGATTTGCCTTTGCAAGAAAGTGTTAAGGTTATTAAAAAAAGAGAAGAAGAGGCAAAGGCAGCCGGAAAATCTTACAAAGATATTCATGAACAGGATATGTGGTATTTGGGCAAAGTTAGAGAAACTTACTTGGAGCTTGCATTTACTAGAAAGAACTGGAAAACAATCGACTGCATGAAAAAAGATGGAAATAGGCTGCCTAGGGAAGATATTTCATTTATGATTTGGCAGCATGTAAGTGAATTGGTAAACGCTAAATTTATATAAGTGGTAGTTTTCTTTGTTACCTATGCTTGACATTAAGAAATATGCAATGATTGTTGGCATTACCATACTATTCGCTACTTTAGTGCTAGTCACTATTGATGCTTTCTATCCAGAGCCGATGTATGATGATTTCTGCAAGTCAGGGCAATTTGCTCGCCCATATCCTGTTTACGAGAAGACATATCCCGCATCTTCATTACCTGCGGTGCAAACTAATTGTACTGATGTGTTATTACCCAATAAAGAATCTCAGGAATGCGAAAGGGCCGGTGGTTTTATAGAATTTGATTATGATGAGAAAGGCTGCCAGGTTAAAAGGTCTATGAAATGCAATTACTGTAACAAGGAATTTAATGATTACCAGAAAAAATACAACAGGAATGTTTTCTTCATCTCTGCACCAATTGGATTGGTAGCAATCTTTTTTGGGGTTCTATGGACAATAGACTTCCTTGGTTCGGGTTTCATGTTTGGTGGGATTGCAGTATTGGCAATCGGCACTACGAGATACTTTGGCGATATGAGCAAATGGATGAGGGTATTTACGATATTCATAGAATTAGTTTTATTGATATGGATAGGGTACAAGAAATTGGCAAGCCCTGAGGAGAGGAAGAAATCAAAAATTAAGTGAATTAAATCATGAGAACATTAAATATTAACTGTTTCTTGAGCTTATAAGTATTGCTTTTTGGGAAAAGAAAAGTGTTATAAAGAAATAAATTAACAGATTATCAAGGAAAAAACCAGGAGTCCGTTAATAACGAGCAATTACGGTTTGGTTTTGGACGACAAGGATAATAACGATTTTTTACTAAAAATTTTCCAGGTATATGCCGGAGAATATATATTGCAAGCTTGAGGATGAAAAACACAAAAACTTTTTAAACAAGACATGCATAACGAACTAAAGAAAGGTGGAAAAGGTTTGCCAGAAGACTCAAAGGAAGCAAAAAAGCTTGAGAGTGTTATCTCTACATCTTCTATTAATCCAGACCAATTAAAGGAAGTAATTGAGAAAATAAAGAACCCCTCCTCAACGAATCTTCCTACGAATCTGCACAAGTTTTCTAAGAAGTCTGTTACATTTTTGACTGTTGGTGATCTGCACCTGAATGCAAAAGAAGGCTTCACCAAAAAACCATTATGCGATTTCAAAAAGTTCAAGGAAGTTCTGAAGATTGGGAAGGAAGAAGGTGCTGAATATGTAATTCAGACAGGTGATGTTACAGACGGAGAAAATATGAGGCCATGGCAGAAGTATAATCTTGTAGTACAGGGCCTTGATGATGTGGTGGAATTCTGTGTAAATGAATGGCCAGACATAGGCTTGCAAACATATTTTATCGGTGGCAATCATGATCAGACATATTTGAACAGCATTGGGGCTGACATCTGCAAATATATCGCCAAAGATAGGAAAGATTTAGTCTATTTAGGAATGAATGAAGGAAACCTGCCGCTACAGCCGCAATACATCAATCTGATGATGGAAGGAAAGAAAGTGCCGGACAATGCATCCTGGATACGTGTGCTTCATCCTCAAAAAGGAACTGCAAAAAGCCAATCCTACCAGATTCAAGCCCATATAGGGGCATTGCAATCTGAATTCAAGCCAAGAATTTTGATAGTGGGTCATTATCATAAGATGGATTACTTATTCACTAGAAATGTTCACGCATTCCAGGCAGGTACAATGGAACATCAATCAGACTGGATGCGTAGGAAGGATTTAACTGCGCAGCTAGGTGCCTGGCTGATTACTGCATACTTCAAGGATGATGGGACTATTGATGGAATAAGAAAAAGGCTGTTATCTTATGAAATTAATGGTAATGAAAAATGGGGCAATTTCATGGATGAAAGAGGGGTCTATGAATCAGGGAGATAAAATATGACAAAAGAAAAGAAAGGTAAGCTAGAGTCTTTGAAGGAAGAATTGTTCACTGTTGTTAAAGAATATAATATCAATACAAAACAATTGGAAGCGTTAATCGATGCAGAAAAATATCGTTCCACTGCTCCAAAGATAGATCTTTCTGAGCATATAAAGAATGGCAAGGTTGTATTTGGTGCATTATCAGATACAAGATTGAATAGCAAATATGGAAGGCCAGATATTTACAGGTCATTATACAGTCGTTTCAAGGAAGAAGGTGTTTCATATGTATTGCATTGTGGTGATATAACTGACGGTTATATGCGCTACAAGGGGCATGTTAAAGATCAGATTTATCAGAGTTATGATGCAATGCTAGAAATTTTCTTCGATTCAAAAAAGCCAGAATGTTATCCATCTATCGGTGTTGACACCTATTTTATCGGTGGCAATATTGATGCGACATTCCTCAAGAAGAAGGATGAAGAAGGGGAAAGAACCAATGTCTGCCTTGATATCGCGAAGAAGAGGAAGGATCTTATTTTCATGGATTGGAATGCAGCAACGATTAAGATTGGTCCGAAAGCCAGGGTTACGCTTTCTCATCCATTGCCGGGCTTGGGTTCTAGGAAACCATACGCAATTTCACAGCCATTGCAGGCCATGATTGATTCTATTAGTCCCGGTGAAAAACCCGACATACTATTAATGGGTTACTTCCAGCGGAGATATGAATTCCCTGGCACTAAAGGTTTTAGGTCATTCATGGTGCCATCTAGCATAAGCCAGACACCTTACGATTCTGAACGAAAGATTCCCGCTCCGGCATTAGGCGGTATAATATTTGAGGTCTATTTCAATAAGGACGGTTCAATGGGTGATGTAGTCTCTACAGACATTCCATTCTACGACTAAAGAGTCTTAAGATTAATGTTTTGAAAGAATAAGGCTTATAAATCGGTAGATAAAAACGAGTCATATGGAATTATTTGGGAAAGGGCCGTACAGAGAATTAGCAAGACTGGAAGACAGAACATTGTCAGCAAGATTGTCAGATGAAGAGAGCAGGGCGGTAGCAAAAGAGTTAAAGAAATGCCCTCTAGAAGCAGACAAAGAAGTTTCTAAAATCAAAGAAATTGGTTATGAACCATTAAATAATGGATGGACATATATTAGGCATAACAAATCACTGCCTTCTTTTCTTGAGGAAGAGGTTACAGTTCAAGATCGTTTTATTTCCTTTATGGAATTTTCTAAAGATCAATATGGGTCCCTATATCTGGTAACGTCCGGGCCATATAATCATTCAGACCTAAAAGAAATAGGGCAGAATATTGATACAATTTATCAGATTAAAAAAAGAATTGATTTTGATGAGAATTGTAACTATGGAATATTTTTTAGTTCTTTAGTAATAGGAACCTTTTCAGCTATGATGGGCATTAATTTCCACTGGGCTTTATTAGGGACCCCAGTCTTCGCGAGTACTGCTGCTTATTCATGGTATAGAACTGAAAAAATTACATCAAGGAAGATTATTTCGTTGGCAAAAGATTTGTCTTTTGATGCCAAGGATTATCTGTTTGGAGCAGATGTAATAAAGATGATTAGAGAGGAATACGACAACATTAAATGTGCAAAGGAAAAATTAATCCAATATGATATATTAA
>JAHFJF010000082.1 GCA_023245975.1 archaeon | reverse complement strand
TTAAAGAGAAATTCGAAAGAAAGGATATAGACCTATTTTCCTTTTACCAGACAAGAGAACTTTTTTCTTCTAAGAATGAAACAATACAACTTTTTTACGGGCTCTTTTCTTCAAAAGATTTTTCTAAATTGATTTCTAAACTAACTGGAGAGAAACTTGGCAAGATAGACATGCATGCCCATTTGTATAAACAAGGTGATTATCTTTTGTTCCATGATGATGTTGTTGAAGGCAGGAAAATAGCTTACGCATTAAACCTGTCTAGCGGCTTTAGCGAAAAAGATGGCGGCAAATTGCAGATGTACGATGTAAAAAACCCTGAAAAGCCCGCAAAAGAAATTATTCCTGCATTTAATTCGCTGGTAATATTCCAGGTGTCTGAAAAATCCTTGCATGCAGTTGAAGAGATTAAATCTGACAAGATTAGATTAAGTGTTGGAGGGTGGTTCTATGGCCATTAATACCATCTATCTTGACAATGGAATCGCAAAGGACATATCCAAGAATTATAATCTTCAAGACCCAAAAAACATAAAGCTGGAGCAGGTATTCCAGGATGCAATATTTAACTTATTGCAGAAAAAAATAGAATCCGCAAAGTATCAGCTTAAGTTTGATCCCTACAAGTATAGGTATTATTATTCAAATGTAAAGGAAATAAGCTCTTTTCTCACCGGAAGATATTTTTCATGGCTAGTTAGCGAGATTCTAGGCTTCAAGAGATACACCATTGAACATGAGCTAAGAAGATTTGATGGCGGCTGCTATACACTACTGCACGACACTGAAAAAGAGAAGCCAGGCATTGATTTTATAATTGATTTTTCTAAAGAGAAACATCTTGGAATAGGCCAAATAAGATATTCGACAGAGAACGAAGAAATATTGACTGTTGATTTCTCACCAAATTCAATATCGTTTATTGAAAGAAGAAAAAGTGTAATGAAATATGTCAAACATGTTCCAAGTAAGACCAAATGCCCAATAATATTTGTGCAAGGGACTGTCATTAAGGGATAATGCTTATAAATCTCTAAACATTTACTTTGGCTATGCAGAAAAGAGGGCAGATTACTTTATTTGTGATATTGGGAATGATTGTTATTGGTGCTGTGGCATTAGGCTTTTATCTCCGGCAGCAGACTGCCTCAAAAGAAGTGGCAGAAGAAGCAGCCGGATTATCAACATTGCCACCTGATTTGGCAGAATTGAGAGAAGAAATCGATGGCTGCGCCAAACTAGTTTCAGATGAAGCGCTATATTTGGTAGGGCAGCAGGGAGGATATTCCCTAGCGCCAGACGATGCCATTGTTAGCGGAGATTATTCTATTGCCTTGGGAGTTGCTTCCGGTGCAAGAACCCTTGCTTCCGAAGATACATTGAAAAGCGAGATTGCATCTTATGTAGAATCTTTCCTGCCTGAATGCGTTAATTATGCATCATATCAAGATTTAGAAATATTTGACCAGCCTGCTGAAACTTCAGTTAACCTTAATGATGAAAAGACGGACCTAAAAATAGAATACAAGGTAACAGCCCAAAAAGATGGAAATACTTATAATTTGTTCGAGCCTTACGAGGTTGAACTGCCATTGAGGGTGAAAAAGGTGTATGAATCAAGCTCTAAAATTGCTGATGAAATTGCTTCTAGCCCAAAGGATTTTGATGTAACAAAAGTATTATCCTATGGCATGGATGTTGATGTCAATAACCTTGGCAATGGCTTTATGGTAATCTTAGTCAAAGATAAAAAACACGATATGGAAAAGAATTACGAGTTCCAATTCGGGGTGGCATTGTGAATAGAAAATCATTTTTATTTGCATTAGCCTTTATTGCCTTATTGAATACTGCTCTTGCTCTGGATTCATCTGAATTAACATTGGTATCTGACAATAATGTCCAATATAATTGCCTTGGCTGCAATACAATCCCTGAAGGGCAGGAAGGCCCAACTGTTTGGTATTCATGCAATCAACCTAATTGCGAACTAGGCATTGCCCGTGCAAGCCAAGATGTTGCTGTCCTTAAATTTGCTAAATCAAGAATCTATTTCGGAAACAAGAAATTAATGAGCATAAATGCATTTGAATCCAGCCCAGACAATGCGCCATTTGACTTGAATGGCATTGAAGTGCCATTTGTAGGAGCAGGCGATGTAATAAATTTTGCCAGGGCGAATACATTGCCCGATAACCCTGCTGAGCTTGGGCAGATAAATGCGGAATATTTCCAAAGATTTGTTTATGAAGTAGGCAGGTCAAGAATTGATGCTGCCAACAGGCCGGTTTCTTTGTGCGGCCAAGAATTTTATGATACGGTTTCACAAATAGTGAGAGTGCAGGGCGGCAGACAAATAAACAGGAATTCATGGTTCAATGTAAAAAAAACAGGACAAGGATGCGCAGTTAGCTCTTACAGGATTTCAACAGATACAGACTTAGTTTATTTAGTGAACCAAAACAATAGATATGCAAGGACTTATCTCTGCGGAAGCAACCATGTACAATTCAGAGCCTCGCACCTGCCAGGGACTTTAGAGCCGGCAACTGTATTGACTAATTTCGAATGCAGGGCAGAAAGAGACATAGCAAAATTGCAATGCCCTCAAGAAGGTGAATCAAACAATGATGAAAGATTGCTATGCGAACAGCAAACAAAGAATGTAATTTTGCGGGCAGGCTCAACTTTGTATTTTGTCAATGGCGGCAGCATGACTGTCCTGCCACAATCAACCAGCGAAAATGTTGAAACAGGAACCACTGTCCAAATAAAAAACACTAACAGCATAAAGGTATTTTCGCAGTCAAATCTATTAGATGTCACTCCTGATGCGCAAACTGGAGATGCAGAGCTGCGCTTTGCAGGCAGACTTGATGTTAACAGCCCAGTAGAAAGTATTTTGCTGATGAAGAAAGGATTGGTTTTTTTTGAGCAAGTTGCCGCATCAACAGGATATGTGCTTAATAGGCCGGAAGACACACAGCCATCATTTAGGTATGCACTTCAATTCGAGGATAATTCCCTAAAGTCAATAGCAGATTCCAGTAGGCTGGAAAGCAGCAGCCAGAATGTAGTTAATGGAATTACAATAATCGGGCTTAGGGTTGTAGAGAATCTGCTTTCAAGATCCGGATTGCAGCAAGCAAGTGGAAATACATTTAATCTTTATCCTTTAAAGGAAGGGCGGTCAAGCTTACAGCACCTTTCAAATTATAGGGTATTTAATGTGCCAAGAGATGGAATGCATTTGAGAGACATAGCAAGAGAAGAACTTGGCGCAAATGATTCTAATGTTGTTGACTCGGCTGAATTGATTAGAGAGACAAGCGGTCTCCATTACAGCGATTCGGGAGTTGCAGAAGAAAGGCGTGGACCAAGAGATTGGGCTACGCCGAACCAGTTTGGGTCAAATAATATATTCCGGATCAATAATGTGGTGCTTTTACCAATGGATGGAGCTACGTATCAAGGCGCTGATGGAAACAGGCTAAGGGTAACAACAAATCCTACAGATTCTGACAGGTTATTGGAAGAAAGAAGCCAAAGAAGGGGAAGAAGGCTTGGAACTGATGAACGTTGTACGAGTGCCGGAGGCGAATGCATGGAAAATGCTGCCTTGGGTGATGCGTGCACTTATGGCAATGGGCAGCAAGGAGCATATGTAAAAAATAAATGTCTGTCTAATCCTTCTTCAAGCTACTTGTGCTGCACATCAAGAAGTGAACCTGCAGCACCAGGCCGTGTCCTAGGGCAAACAGGTGTTCAATGCCATGCCATTGGAGGAGTATGCGCGTCCATAGTTTCAGAACGGCTTCGTGATGATTATCATAATGAC
>JAHFJF010000081.1 GCA_023245975.1 archaeon | reverse complement strand
CAACATTCAATATATGCCTATATAACAATACAAATCTAACGAGAATAGCTTGTGGTGGTGATGCATATAAGGTTGGGGGTACTACTGCGGCAAAAATCGGTGTTAACATAATATTCTCAGGTTATGTCAAGATAGAAAATGGTAGTTTCCAGAACGGCACTAACGTAACATTATATGAGTTTGTTGCAGGCTCTAATGGGCCGCCGACAGAAACTTATCTTTCTTCTGTATTAACAAATGCCCAAGGCCTTTTCAGGTTTAGTGGCATAAACGGGTCAAAAGAGTTGTATAAGCTTAAGATGTTTTATAATAACGGCACTGCAAATACACATGTAGGTAGTATTCTTCCGCCAATGCCAAAGTTCATGTTTTTCCAGATGGATTTAGGTGACAGGTTTATGGATGCAGCATTTAAGAAGCCAGCTAACCTTAATGGCACTACTTATTATTTGCAGCCAGCAGCAACATTAAATATAACTGCAAAAGGAAATGCTACAGGCGCAATTCGGGTAAAATTCGGCTATGAAGTTGTAGACCAGAATCTTGGCTTCCCTGTTGAAAGCAATTTATTTCAAAGCGTCTGGTCACAACAGATAATAGTGCCAATAGACCGGGCATTTACAGTTATGGTCTCAAGGCATCCATTAATTTTCACAACAAACGCTAGTTGCACTGCTGATGGCGTAATGACTGCTGATGCCTGCCCTTCACCGCCTACATCATTAACGATTCCAAAAGCTAATTTGAGCGGAAGCCAAGGTGCAATGCTTGATGTAGAAATGAACATGACTTATGGTGAATATTCGCTTACAGGATGTATTAGCTTATACGGAAATAATACGCCTGGGATAAATGTGACAACTGTCCAGATGAAAATGATGCCATGGGCAGGATTTGTTCCCCCAATGAATGCATTAAGATCTACATTTAATATAACCAATGGTTCTGTCAACATAGCATATAATGATGCAAGATGCCCTGGCGGGCGTGCATGGTACAATCTGTCAGTTATGGGTGCAAGTTCTGGTATAATGTACATGTTAGAGTTCTATGGAAAGAATGCATCTACAGCAGCTGGATATCCTGGTTTGACATCGGTTAATTTGGCAGCATTTCAGAATTTCACTATGTTGAATGGAGCACAAAGATTGAACCTTACTTTGAGGTCATTAGCAGGTGCATATAATGATACGGTAACAAATGAATTAAATACATCCAGGATAAAGGTTAACATACTTAACTCTACTGGCGGCTTAATATCAACAGGTATGCATGTTAATCTGCAAGTAAAGAACCCTGTGACTGGCACTGTTAATTATATAATTGAGAGCTTGTCTAGTGGAGTTTTCTACTTCAGTGCTTTGAATAATAGCAATTGGGCGAAAGTAATGGTCTATCCACAGGAAGGTCCACCGGTAGAGAAGACATTAAACTTAAGCTTATCTGAAAATAATGTAACAGTAATGACTGGCGAAGCCGGATTCAGGCGTATGAACCGCAGCTCTGGATTATTAGAAGCTGTAAATGTCACTAGTTCAGTGCAGTCAATAAACATTTCCTTTTACAGGTATGTAAGTGGTGTAGACTCAGAAGGCTGCAACTTGCCGATGCCGCCTGTAAGTTGCTTATTGACTCAGATGGATGCGCAGAATTTCAATCCGATGACTTTGATGATGGCTAGCAAGGTTAATTTAGAAATGAAATTTTTGAATACTGGCACTACACTGTATTTTATTAACTTTGATTTGTTTGCAGCTAAGCCACCTACGAACAGTGTGCTTAATGGCAATGCTTCGCAGGCGGACAAGAATTCACAAACACAAGTTTGGGAAGCAGGCAGCTTTGTTCCAGTGGTATATGATTACGCCTTTGTTGGAATGCCGTATAGTACAGATTCTTCAGCAACAGATTATATCAACGAAAATTATAGGTTTAATATGAGCTTGCCTTATTTTAAGGATGAGGACTGGAATGTTGTTTGGAACAGGAGTGCTGGTGACACAAACGCCACTTTGCCAGATGCTTATGCAGCATACAATACTAATGAGTATAATGGGCTTTTAACAGCTGCTGGTGTAAACTGCAGCACTAGCAACGCTTCAGAAGTGTGTTTCATGAACAAAAGCCAGAATATGTTCTGGGTAAAAGTTCCCCACTTCAGCGGCGGAGGTTATGGCATTGGTGGTGGCACAGATGCAGCGGTATCTACTTCAACTACAACAAGCAGCTCAAGTACTTCTGTTGGAGGCTCTAGTGGTGCATCTTCATCATCAGTTACAGAATCGCACATAATTGTATCTGTTGCGGCAGAGGTTCCGCTTACTATTGCAGCTAATGTGGGAAATACTGGAATAAATGATATTTTAGTTACGCCAAGTGAAGCAATAGACAATTTGAAAGTTTCATTCACGAAGCTTTCATCTTTGCCTGAAACAGTAACTGAAACTCCTGAAGGCATTTTATACAGCTATTTGCAGATTGAGGCACCCAAGCTGGCTGGAAAAATTGCTCCAGCAAAGATCCATTTCGAAGTAAAGAAATCATGGCTAACAGATAATGGATTCGCCGCTGATAATGTTGTATTGCAGCGTTTCACGACATCTTGGGAAGAACTTGATACAAAGAAATTGCGGGATGACAATAATAATGTTTATTATGAGTCTGTTACCCCAGGATTCAGCTACTTTGCAATTTCAGCAATAGAAGACAATACAGTAACTGAAGAGCTTGCTGAGCAGCCTTTAGGACAGGAAACACAAGAAAAGCAGCAATCAATCACGTCATTGCCTTCCAAGAAGAGTTATGTATGGATATATGGTTTGATAGCGCTTGTTATTGCCCTAGCAGCTTTAATTACAGCATCGTTAAGTCGCAGAAAAAAGTAAGCTCTTTTTCTTCTCTGGCAATAAGTTTAAATTGTAAGTCCAATATCCAATTACCATGCGAAGAATAGATTCAGTATTCATCTTTCTTTTCTTGGCAATTTCATTTGTATTGTCAGTTGAATTTGTCTCATTCTTAAGGCAGAATGTATTTTACTCATTATCGGGATTATTGGTGATATTAATTGCATTATTCTGGTATAGGAAGGAGAAACTGGATATAATTACGGCAGCCTTTATTTTTACAGCATATATAGCATCAAGGTTAATTTTCAGAGAAATAGACCAGCCAACATTGGTCTTGAGAACATCATCAATTTTGGCTTTTTTCTTCTTGAATGTGGTGTTGTTAATCGGCCCATGGTCAAGATTCTCTGACAGGGTTCTTAGGATATACCATTATCGCAGGCATTTAGGAGTAACAACTTTCTTTCTGGCTTGGCTGCATTCATCAATTGTATTTGCGAATTATTTTAATTATTCAATTAACGATGCCTTGTCATCAATTTTCGTCTTTTATGGTGTAACAGCAATATTCCTTGTATTCTGGTTAGCTTTGACTTCTTGGGATTACTTGCAGGTCAGGGTTAAGGAGCTATGGTGGAAATCACTTCATGCATTGTTATTGTTAACCTATTCAGGGATGGCATTTTATATGTATACATTGCAAAAATTGCTGAATCATCCATTATCTTCATACCATCTGTATGTCATTGGCATTTTTATTTTAGTCTGGATAATTGTCGCCCCATATAGTATAATTCGGAAGATAATGAAGACTCATGTTTTTGGGTGGAAGCAGCTGCATGTCTTGATTTACATAGCATATTTTTCAATATTGTCTCATATTTTCTTTGGGGCCTTGGCAACTCAGGGTATTGTAATCAGGTCTATTTACTTCGCTTCCGCTGCAGTCGTTCTTTGCTCTCACATTGCAGGCTGGGTAAATCGTCTAGTTGAAGG
>JAHFJF010000080.1 GCA_023245975.1 archaeon | reverse complement strand
TGACTCATTTGAGCAGTTCGGTGGCATCATCTTTCCTTGGCGCTTTGCGCTCAATAACTGGGCCATGACATAATTCTCCCTTAACGGCTCTTGGTTTTTATTATTCCATTCCTTTACTGTCTTTTCTATTAATTCGTAAGGCCAGTTCATCTGCTTCAGGAAATTAATCAATACAAACAAAGCGCGCTTCTTGCCGTCCGCCATATTCCCTTTCAAAATGTTAACCATGCAGGGCGGAAAAGAATCTGCCTTGATTAAGTCTGTAACATTCTCAAATGTCCTTTCTGTGTTTGTTTTAGCTGGTTCATTTTGATTATTTTTCTTTTGCTTCTCGAAATGCCAGTCGAATGCCTGTATGATTAATTCCTTGCCTTCATTCTTGTTTACCGATTCCCTTTCCAAGAAGATCTTGTCAGCCTTAATGTTTTTAGGGTTAGCCATTTCTTTATCAAAGCTTAAAATCTCTTTGGGGTTGATTGGCAAGGATACCAAACCAGATTTTTCATGCAAAGAATAAGGCGCCCTGAATAAATGCCTGCTTGAGATTAGTATCGTGTCTATTTCTATTGCGCCGAACGGGTCAAACTTGCCGTTCTTGATTAATCTCTGCTTGTCAATTCCGGCATTTTGAGCTATATCTTCTATATTACTTTTTAATAGCATCTGCTTAGATAATTCAGGGCCGATCTTTTCCTTGATGAAAGCTGCTATTACCTTCAGGCTGTCAGGAAATAATTTCTTGGTTTCCATGCCATGGACTTCATCCGGGAATGCCTCAAAAGGAATTCCTAGATGCCATCCTTTATTTCCACTGAATTTCACACTGATGTTTTTTACGTTATTGAATTTTAATGCTTCATAGATTAAGTATGCAGTGTATTTCGAGAAATCCCATAACTTTGTATCGATATCTATGATTAAATCCCAGCCATGCCTTAATTCATCCAATTGTTTTTTAGATAATCCAGTCTGCAATGACAATGGGTCTTTCCATCTCTCTTCCGAGATGTGAAAAGAAGTCGCGCCTTTCTTGGCCAGGTCGAATACATCTCCAGGCATTTGTATAACGTCCGGCCTTTTTCCGAAGGCTTCACCGAATCTTGCTACAGCTTCCCTATCTTTTGAAGAATGGCAGATTGCTTTCTGCACATCTTTCCTTGAATAGTAATCTAAAACCTCTTTTGAACTCATTATTATTATAGCTAGAATTATTGGGTTTATCTGTTTTTCTTAATCTCAAATTTATTTCTTCTTTTTCTTCTCAACTGGCTGCTCTTGCGGCATCTCATTCTGCAATGAATGCAATCTTTGGACACCATCGCTGAACTCATGCTTCATCTCAAGAATTATCGAGCTTAATTCTCCCTGCTGTGTCTTTACTATTGCAATGGCATCATCCAAACTCTTTTCTACAGCAACGTCAGCGCCAACAGACATTATTACCGAGCTTGCGTCTTCCGCTTTTGCCTTGATGAAGATGCCCTGCCCCAAAGGAACAAGCATTTCCTGGCCTTTCTTTATTGATTTAGCCTCTTCAATCGCAAAAGAAATCTTGTCCATCTCTGCAGACTGCATGTCAGCATTCCTAATCTGCTGCTGCAATTGCTGCAACTGTGAATTCAGCATCTGCAGTTCAAGATATTTCTCTTTTACATCTTCTTTCATCTTTTCATTCCCTATTATTGCGTATCCCGCGAGAAGCCCCACCTATCCAGACATGGCCATAGACATCATAGTAATCGTTTACGTTGCCACGACCCAAAGGCCATATTACTCCATTAGGAGGCAAATAAATCCGCGCAGATTTATCTCCTTCTTGCATTGCCATAGGCAGCTTGTCAAAAGATCTTGTATACAATAATTCCACAAGTCCATTCTCAAAATTCTTCAAATCAATCCATTCTTCTGATTTTATTTCTGTGATTTTAAATTCATTCCTGCTGCTAAACCTAAAATTATCTTTAACATAATCTCCATTAAACACCAATCCCTCAGGGTCAGTATATGCAATTAGTGTATCACATTCTCTTTCAAAAGCCATACTAAGCCATTCGCCACCATGGTTCTTCAGCATATCTTTTACAATTTCCTTTTGTTTATCAGGAAGATTATTTTCAAAATCTGCAATAAATAAACTAAAAACTTCAGAAGGCCTTGCATGGCGCAAATATCCTGCTGCCTTTATTCTGTCCAAGCTTTTATTAAATGTATAATCACAATATTTATCGGGACTACTGCCGTATACCTTCGGCTCAAACTCAATCTCTTCCAGAAATTGTATTAAGCTCATTTCTTTGCCTTTTTGCTGCCCTCTGGCTTTTTAGCAGTTTTAGGTTCCGCCTTCTTTGACTTTTCTTTCTTCTCTGCTTTCCTGTTAACTTTCAGCCCTGCAGATTCCATTGCGCCCAAAACATCAGGCGTGGAAGCATTTTCTCTCAATTTCAATAATGTATGTGTAGGCTCCAAATGCTTTATGTTGCATCTCTTCCTTCTTACATTGCCGTCAACCAAAACAAAACTGCCATCAGGCTCGCTTAGAACTACTGCAAACTGGCCTGCATCCCTGCCAGCTAATTTTAAACATACTCTTCCAATTTCCATTTTATTTTCCTCCTAATTGCTTCATCCGAATGCCTGTCGCCAGGCAAACTTCCTTTTTGACAAATAGAGATTATTACGCCCTTGCCCTGGACTTGAACTCATCTCTTGCACAAGAGCTGCACAAAACTCCGCCAAATGGCCTCTCAGGCCTCTTCTCTGTCTTTGGCAATGACTTCATTATGTAAGGCCTTTCCCTCGGAACCCCATGCAATTCAGCACCGCATACCCCGCATGATGCGCTAGAAGGCTTCCTCTTCCTGTAATGCATCTTAACGGTACCACCTGGTACTCTAACTTTTACCCTTCTGAATGTCCTTGAACGTCTGTTTTTCCTTGGCATTTTACAATCACTAAGGCACAAGGAAACGGACTTCTTTTATAAAGCTTTCGGGATTGGTTTTAGATAGAGGCAGACTGGATTTTAGCTACATCTTGCTATGAAGTCGCTTAACTCTTTTTTCATCTCAAGCTGGTCTGGCCTTGCACTTGATAACTTCTCTAATGTAGAATAATACAAGAAATCCCAAGCCAACCGGGAACGCAGCTGCCTTTCAGCATCATAAATATCACTTCCACCGCCTAACACTCGCCCTTCATAAGATTTGTATTTATATATCATGTAAAAACCCAATATTCCTTTGTCTTCGTATTCAACCATGACTGGCTTTGTTAGCATATATTTATCATTCAATAATCCTGGCATCAGAAGATATGTTTCCATATTGATGTTAGTTGTAATATTGTTATTTAAGATTTTCCCCATAAATTTTATATAGGCAGCCCAGATAATCATTTTATGCCATTTAGCGTGAATGATTTTCCTAAGAATGGAGGCCTTTCCAATAAGCTTTCACAATTATTTGATAGGGACATAAGGATTGTTTCTGTTGAGCCCATAGAAGATTTCCAGAAGCTAAAAGCAATATCAGATGCCGGAGATGTTTTTTTTGTTTATTCACTTGATGAAAATTTCAACGATTATTTCAAGAAACTTGAACAGGCAACAAAAAAAGAGGCAATCGCAAGATATATGCCAAAGCAATTCGGATGCGTCGCTGTGCTTGAGATAAAAGACGGGAAATTTAATGATTACAATTCCGGCACCCCCATAATCGTTGAAGAGCAGGCAAGAGGCAGGACGTTCAAGCAGTCACTTGATAATTTTTCCGATTCTGAAAAATTTGATCATGAGCTAAAAGAGAGATTGTTCGGGCCAATGAAACTTATTGCTGAATTCCGTGAGATAAGGCCGGAGAAATACACCCCATTTGTCGACGATTTCACTTATGAATTCATGTCGCTGATAACAAAGCTTGAGAATGACACAAAT